>JBAZHV010000037.1:0-2688 GCA_041652155.1 Minisyncoccota bacterium | reverse complement strand
TGAAATATAAAGCCATAGAGATCAACCTTCTTATTATTCTGTTAATTTTATCTTATTTTTTCTCTATCTGTAATTTTCTATTTTCGAATCTGATCTTCGCAAACTTGAATATCTCCAGCCAAACAACACTCACGATCCCGGCCAAAAAGGCAACTGCTGCTTCGGTCCAGCTGATCGGCGAAAAATGAAATACGCCGCGCAAGACCGGAACCGATAATATGACGAGCAGCATTGATAGCGTCCCTCCCAATATCCATAAAAGCATTTTATTACCGTTATTCAATGTTTGAAAAATATTCTTGGACCAGGAAAGATTGCTGACAATGAGCATAAGATTGGCCAGAACAATAGTAATAAAAGTCAAAGTGCGGGCGTGGTCATCTCCTTTGCCCGACTGCACAGCGTAAAAGAAAACCGCAAAAGTCACCAAGAAAACGCTCAATCCCTGGAGGATGCTAAGCATAACAGCCCTCCGCCCGAAAAGAGACTCTTTCAAATTCCTCGGAGGACGATTCATGACATTCTTCTCTTCCGGTTCCGATTCGAAAACCAACGAACAGGCGGGGTCGATAACCAATTCCAAAAAGGCGATATGAGCCGGAGAAAAAACGATGGGCATATTTAATACCACCGGCAAGAAAGACATTCCTGCGATCGGAATGTGGACCGAAAAAATAAAAGCGACTGCCTTTTTTAAATTATCGAAAATACTGCGGCCGTTGCGCACGGCCTGCACGATGGAAGAAAAATCGTCATTAAGCAAAACCAGATCTGCCGTCTCGCGGGCCACATCGGTGCCCCTCTCTCCCATCGCTATCCCGATATGCGCGGCTTTCAGCGCGGGAGCGTCGTTCACTCCATCTCCCGTCATCGCGACTATTTCTCCGTTAGCTTTAAGGGCGTTAATGATAAGCATCTTTTGTTCCGGTATCACGCGGGCAAAAATATTTACCTGGGAAATTTTTTTAGACAGGTCTTCAATGCTTAATTTTTGCAGTTCTTCTCCTGTGATATAAACATCGCTATTCTTGAGTCCGATCTTTTTGGCTATATATTGGGCAGTCCCCGGGTAATCGCCGGTGATCATGCAGACCCTGATCCCCGCGCTGTAGCATTCTTCAAGCGCTTTCGGCACTGACGGCCTTATAGGATCGGCAAAGCCGAGCAATCCCATAAATTTGAACGAAAACTCATGCTGGTGCAACGGCAATTCCGATTTGGCCACATCCGCCGCGGCAACAGCGATCAGCCTCAATCCCCGGTCAAGCAAGGGCTGCATCTGAGCGGTCAAAATATCCTTCTCTTTGTCCGAAAGATGGCAAAGGAGAGCTATCGACTCGGGAGCTCCTTTGGAGGCAACTATATAATGATCAACTTCGGGCGATTCCCAAACATGGGAGAGCGCAAGGATGTTCCCCGAAAAAGGATATTCCTTAATGAGCTTCGACGGGTTCCAAAGATGTTTTATCGTTGAAGAGAAAAGAAAGCTATCCATCTTTTTGATCTCCTTTTCCAGCGGATCAAAAGGGTCTCTTTGGCTGGCAAGCATTGAGTACTCAAGAAGATGGCGGTATTGCTCAGGCAAAATATTAATTTTATTGTCGTAGTCTTTTGTCTCGATCATCTCTCCGCCAAAAGCAAGAACCTCCAATCTCATTTGGTTAAGTGTGATCGTACCGGTCTTATCGACGCATAACACTGTGGCGGCTCCCAATGTTTCTATGGCAGCCGTATTGCGGGTCAACACCTTTCTCTTGGATATCCTCCATGCTCCGAATGCCAAAAAGATAAGTAAAACCACCGGAAATTCTTCCGGCAGCATCGACATGCTTATGGTCAAGCCGTAAAGAAAACCTTCAAGCCAGCTTCCCCTGAACAAACCGTAAAAAACCACAACCGTAACGCAAAGAGCCAAACCGACAAAACCAAAAACACGGACTATGCGCGCGGTCTCTTTTCTTACCAGCATTTCTTCTTCCCGGATATCCTGCAAAGACTTGCCTATCTTTCCCATTTTAGTGTCCTTGGCTACAGCGTTAACGCGAGCCGTCCCATGGCCTCTCGTCACCAAAGTCCCCGAGTAAACGAATGGAAGATTATCTCCGCCAGGCTGGTTTCTCTCAAGAGACACCGAACCGTCCCAAGCTGATTTGGCTACCGCTAAAGATTCTCCCGTCAGCAAAGACTCATCGACCATCAAATTGCTCGATTCGAGAACGACCGCATCGGCAGGCACTCTGTCTCCTTCCCGCAGAATAATAATATCTCCAGCCACCACTTCTCTTCCTGCGATGCGCCTTTGGGTACTGTCCCTGACAACCAGAGCTCTAGGACTGGATAGATTTTTCAAAGCCTCAAGAGCGTTTTCCGTCCTGCGCTGCTGGTAAAAAGTAATACCCAGAACAAAAACTATAAAAGTGGAAAGCATTATCGCGTCCCCTCTTTCTCCGAGCAAAAAATATACCAGCCCGGCACAAAACAAAAGAAGCAACATCGGCTCTTTTAACACTTCTATCAAAGCAAAAAGAAAACCGCGTTTTTTTTGCGACGGCAGTTCGTTGAAGCCATCGCGCTTCAATCTCTCGCTGACCTCTTGGCTGGTTAATCCGGCGTAGCTCATTTTAACTATTTTATTTAATGGCTTATGATAATTTATTATAAATCATCTTTATCTCCAGCGCGAGACCG
>JBAZHV010000036.1:0-3052 GCA_041652155.1 Minisyncoccota bacterium | reverse complement strand
ACCGCTTGCTTCGGATAATTGCACATATGCGTTATTGGACTGCCGGACTGAACGAAGCGATAACCGTATCGGCCGATTCTTTGAATTGAAAATCGGTCCTATCCTCTCCGGTAGCACTGACCCTAACCTGGTAATATCCGTCCTGAACCTTGCGAACCGCAGTAATACCTAAAGAATGTTCTTCATTTTTCATAGATAACCATCCTTCAAAACTGTTTTGAGAATAGGCTTGGGAGTTGGTCTGCTCTTTGACCGCGTTCATCTGGATTTCCGACCATTTTTTACCGTTGAGGCTGTAACTCTCAAAAATATCTTTAGGAATAAACCCGAATTTTATGGAAATACCGCCCTTAAAACTGTCCTGATCGGTAAAGATCTGCGCGCACTCCAAAAAGCTGACCGCTCCGCCGTAATCCTTGCTGGTTAAGAAATCCCAACTGGCGGGACACTTAAAAGAAAATAATCCGTGAGTTTCAGCGTATGTGCGAAGTTCTTCCGTTTGTTCGACCGGAGTCTGGACCGGGATCGAAGCCGATAAAGCATCAACGCTTTTAAGTTTTATCACGACCGGACTTTTGTCGTTAACTTCGGACATTTTTGAATAAGGCAAGCTGGCATAGATTATCCCCGCCGCGTATGGGGCAACTTGATATTGCTGAAATATGATCGTCAAATTATCCTTATCGAAATAAAATTCATTAAAGTTATTCAGATCGGGGGCCGCTCCTTCCTCGGCCATATTTTGATCGTAATATTCCCCGGTCTGCTTTTTGATCTCTTCTTTGGAAGCGATAGACAAAACGCTTAAAAAGTCGCTGCCAGGATTAAAGAAGTCGGCGACCGCCAGCTGTTTTCCATTCTGGATGTCGTAATTAA
This sequence comes from Minisyncoccota bacterium, assembly GCA_041652155.1. Lineage (GTDB taxonomy): Bacteria > Patescibacteriota > Minisyncoccia > Minisyncoccales > JAQTVQ01 > CAIMDX01. Next base: position 2,176 of record JBAZHV010000036.1, on the reverse strand, counting down.
AACCTGTTTCATAGGTCGCAGGATGGGCCATCCCAGCCACGTAATAAAAAGTGGTAAAGATAATGCTGATAAAAGAACTGTCCGCGAATTTTTTCTCGTAACCGATCATGAGCTGGCTGTCCGGAAGATCCTCTCCTTTGACCGAATTATCGCTGACGTTCTTTTTGAACTCGTTCGTATCCGATCTGATCTTGTCTTGTATGTATTGAGCTATGTCTTGTTCAGCCTTGGCGTTATTCAAGCCCGTGATAACCGGATATTTCACGCTGACAGTATAATCGGCTCCCGCTTCGTTGATCTCTTTTTCTTCCAATTTGGGCTCGCTCTTGCCGGCCGCCGCATCCATATCCCCGGGTTGAATATTCTCGATGGGATTGTTCTTCTGCGGATCCAAAACTATGTAGCCGTTTTGCCACAAATAATAACCGGCCAGAGCAAGAAATGCCGCCGCCGAAATAGCTATAAATATATCTGTTTTTTTCATATTATTTATTCTTTTGTTTAAAAATTATGAGACATCTTTAAGCGATTCGACATAGCTGCAATAGTCGCAGGCATCTCCAGCCTCGGGAATTTGCGAACTGTTCAAACAATCGTGAAGATCGCAGATAGTTTTGTCTATCCATCCGTCATCTCCCGTATAAGGGATCAACCTGATATCAAATTCAAGTTTGGCATCGAAAGCCTTCGCGTCTTTCTTGCCGTTGCAATAAACGAAATAGCCGGTGCTGGAAACGCTGTAGCCGTTCCGGCGCAGCAGCCACTGGTATATTTCCATCTGCCGTTTGTATCCGATCTGCCAATCTTTATCAAGGCTGGTTATCTCCCCGTCTTTTGAAGTTGCTTTGTAATCGACTACGATATATTCTCCGCCGGAGTTCTGCCACAGGTCATCGATAGCTCCGTAGATCAAAAGATTTGTTTTCTCATGCAAGTGCTGAATGCCGGTAAAATTATGCCTCCACTTGTCCAGATCGTCGTGCGGCATCGGCTGGGCGTCTATACCGTATTTTTCGATCAAAGGATGCTTGTTCCCATTGGCTCTGTAAATATCAAATTCCTGCTTTAGCAAAAAATCCACCGCGCTATTCAAAGAGAAGGGAAATCCCGGCGGACGGCCGATGCCCAATCTCCTGTCGAAATAAAAACACCGCGGACAATTCAAAAAAAGATCTATTTTGGAACGGGATATCTTGAACGGTTCCTTCGAACCGCGCTCGTACAAACCTTTTGACCGGCGGGAATTATAATATTGGGACATAGAACGCTAACCGTTTAAATTTTAATATTTCCTTCTCTTATTCTATCACAAGAAAAGAAGCGGAGAAAATAACCGGCTTTTCCCCTAATAAAAAATTAAGGGCCGCGTCTCTTTGGAGATTTGGCCCATTTTCTGCGAGGAAGGATATCAATTTCTTTACATCCTCCGCCAGGTCTTTTTGCGCAACGGTATCTGGCTTCATTAATGCCAACCTCTCGATCATGTTTGTTGCACCACATGAGTGTTTCGGGATCCATATCGTTCCTCCTTTATGGCAGATCAAAACCAATCTTGGACAGCCGTATTCCTGGCATCTTTCCGCCTGGAAATCGGCGACATATTCACTGTCATTCATACAAAACCAAACTCTCGGCACATGTACCACCTCTCTAACCTTATAACTGTGACAAAGAACTAAAGAAAAAGGCCCGCGAACAGGCCGTTTTCTTTAGTCCGCCAATGTTATTAAGATAAGTCCCATCGTTTCCATTTGTTATAATTCTAGTCATTTTCAAGCCGCTGTCAAATTCAAAAAAGATAATCTTCAAATACATGGTTCTCATCCGCGTAACACCGGTTCGAATGTGTTTTAACCGCCCAGCCCGTTCGGCTGGAAATTTTTCTGAATTTATGTTATTTAAATTAAGTGCCTTGGCCCCATCGTCTAGTGGTTAGGACGCGTGGTTCTCATCCACGTAACACCGGTTCGACTCCGGTTGGGGCCGCATAACCTGATAAGTGAAAAATTCGCGACGCGCCCCGCCTACGGCGGGGCTTTGATTTGGCCGGATTTCCCCCCGATCGAATCCTTAAATAAAATATTGGAAAAAAGAATTGAAAACGAATCATCAATTTAGCTCTAATTTTTGACAAAATAGCTGCTGTGTTGTATCTATTTATAAAGGTCCTGAGACT
>JBAZHV010000035.1:0-3336 GCA_041652155.1 Minisyncoccota bacterium | reverse complement strand
TATTTCGGGGAGAACCAGCTATTACCAAGTTCGATTAGCTTTTCACTACTTACCACAACTCATCCCAGAGTGTTGCACAGCTCACGAGTTCGGTCCTCTTTTCTCCTTTCGGAGAAATTCAACCTGGTCATGGTAAGCTCACTTGGCTTCGGGTCTTATCTTTTCTCTTAACGCGCTATTAACACTTGGTTTCCCTACGCCTACAGGCCATAAGCCTTTAGACTTAGAGAAAAGATAAACTCGTTGGCTCGTTCTGCAAAAAGTACGCCATGACCCCATTCCAATTTTGCAACACGATAATTCACGCCTTAAATCTTTGCCTTAAGCAAAGATAGGACGCGAATTATTATGTGTCAAAATTGGAACAGGGCGCTGACTTTTTGTAAGCGGATAGTTTCAGGTTCTATTTCACCGGGGTCACCCCCCTACTTTTCACCTTTCCCTCACGGTACTTGTGCGCTATCGATGACCAGATTATATTTAGCCTTAGCAGGTTAGTCCTGCCTGTTTCCCGCCAGGTTGTCTTGGCCTGACGGTACTCAAGATAATCAACAAGGAGCGCGACTTAATTTTAATCTACCGGGCTATCACCGTCTATGGCGACCCTTTCCAGGGTTCTTTGACTAATTAAATCGTCTAAATTTTCTCCCTCAAGAACATTTCTCATCCGACTATTTGGATGAGAAATGCCCCCGACGTCAACTTCTTACTACCCCGTACGCAAGCGCACGGTTTGGGCTGCTCCCTTTTCGCTCGCCACTACTAAGGGAATGGCCGTTAAAAACGGTTTGTTTTCTTTTTCCTCCGCTTACTATGATGATTCGCTTCAGCGGGTTTGCTGTCCTTTCGGACTATTTTGGCTTATCGCCAAAATGGGTTATCCCATTCGGAAATCCCCGGATCACAGGTTGCTCAGCACCTTCCCGAGGCTTATCGCAGCTACGCTACGTCCTTCATCGCTTCTGGTCTCGAGGCATCCTCTATCCGCCTCTAATTATTCCTTTGACTAGTAATTAATAATTTTTTGTCTTGTATCTGTTTTTTGGAATTTCTTCCAAAAATTATGTAAAGGTTCGATCCGTCCTGTCAATCTGTCTTGTGCCGTTAAACTAAAAACCGCTTTGACAGCGGTTTTAGCAAATAAAATACTTGCCATCAGCCGCCTCGGTTCTTAGTATTAACTTTTGTTTTTCTAATCAACATCAGCAATTTTAGCAGAGTAAAAAAGTTTGTCAATAGCCCGAGGCGGCGATATTTTAAAAATGGCGTTTTTGCTCTTACTTCCCGGAGAGTCTCTCTTTGATATCCTCTATCGCCTTGGCGGCCGCGTCTCTTCCTCCGAGGCCGAATGCCAAGCCTAAAGCCAAGCTTAAGGTGGCCACCAGCCCGATTATCAATGTGTTGACTAATGTAGAAGCTACTCCCAGCTGGTCCAAGATTGCCAAAGCGGCCAGGATATATATCGCTCCCCGCGCTATCGTACCGATAAGATCGGAATAGCTGATACCCATTCTTTTGACCCAAACCCTAATGATCTTTTCAACCACATCGGCCAGGACAACGCTGACAACGAATATTGCCGTCGCCACGACCAGATTCGGAAGCCAAATGACCACCTTATCCAGAAAAGCATCAAACTGGGTCAAATCCAAAATTTTGATGGAGGCTGAAAGAAAGGTCACAGCCAAGGTCCATTTGACTATCGCTCCTATAAACTCTGAAGCATTAGCGCTGATGTCGGACTCCGCCATCGCTTTTTGCCAACCGTTCTTTCCCAATAATTTATCAAAGCCGAGCCGGCTTAAAATTTCGGCAACAAGCCTGCCGGCGCCGATCGAGACGAGCCAGCCGATGGCAAAAATTATCAACGCGACGATAAGCTTTGGAATAAAGATAATAAACCCCTCCCAAAGGTTGACCAGCGTGTCCAACGTTATAGCGTACCAGCTTGGATCCATCGTTTTATATATCCGCATAAATAATTTTCATTGGCCTCGCAAAATGCGTTGCGGGAAAATAAAAATTTTATATGCCGGATCTTGTTAAAAATTTATTATGATTTATTTATTATTTATTGCCTGGCCTTGAAAATATTTCCGCGCTCTTCGCCAAGATATAGGCTATGAATATTATACCAGCAAACGGCCAAAATCGCTATACGTTTAAGCAGTAAAACAAAAAGCCACCCCAAGGTGGCGTTTTAAAATCGATCGTTCGGTCATTTTTATCTGAAGGAAAATCCTTCAGCTTTTTTCCCTCCGCACATATCGGTCCTGTTTTCCATCGTGATCTCAACGAGCACGGTATCCAATACGTCCATGGCCAGATCAATCTCTTCTTTTCTCCGTAAAACTTCTCCGTATGCCTGACCCCAAACCTTTCTTTTTTTATCTTTCTCGTTCCCCTTGATATTTTCATCGATCTTCAGCCGCAATATCAACGGCAGGTCATAAGCGTCTTTCGGGAAATCTTCATAGATATCCCTCAAACGATTCAAAACTTCATTGCTGTCTCCTCCTTCGAAAAGGATGCTGGAAACTTCCTTATAATGCTTTCTCAGACCATACTCCGCGGAAGAAAGAATACCCGGATTTATGCTCATGGTTTTTAAATCGGCTTTTGGCCGATTATGTTTATAGATCTTTTAAATGATCTTAACGGCAATAGTAACGGCAGGCAGACAAATTGTCAACGGGCCAAAAAATCTTTCAGCTTATCCAAGGCCGCGCGCCTCATGCTGATCGAATTCTTTTCTTCTCTGCTCATTTCGGCAAAACTTTTATCGAAGCCGTCTGGCTGGAAGATCGGGTCCCAGCCAAAATTTGAAATTGCCCGGGGAAAAATTATTTTACCCTTTATCGATCCTTCAAAAAAAGATATCTCATTTTTATTTTTCGCGTATCCGATAATGGTTCTGGCTTCGGCTCTGTCGTTCCCAAGTTTTTCGGCCAGCCTTGCCAAGCCGTCGTTGCCGATCGTTTTTAAAAACCATTTAATGAGCGGTCCGGGAAGACCATTAAGGCAATCCAGATAAAGAGACGTGTCTTCAACCATGAACTCCCCTTCCTTATGTTCCAAAGCTTCCTGCAGTTTGGCCTTAATGATATTCCTCGCGTCTATATCCTGTATTTCCGGCAGATCGATATCGCATTGTTCGATATCGCCCATTATCGCTTCGGCCTCGCTGAACTTATTTTTATTTCCGGTAATGAAATATAAAGCCATAGAGATCAACCTTCTTATTATTCTGTTAATTTTATCTTATTTTTTCTCTATCTGTAATTTTCTATTTTCGAATCTGATCTTCGCAAACTTGAATATCTCCAGCCAAACAAC
>JBAZHV010000034.1:0-3770 GCA_041652155.1 Minisyncoccota bacterium | reverse complement strand
CAACATTTCGCGATGATGTTTGGTCGGGTAGCCCTTGTGGATGGCAAATCCATATTGCGGATATTTCTTATCCAATTTCAACATTATCCTGTCTCTGTAAACCTTGGCCAAAATACTGGCCGCGGCTATGGAAAAAACTTTTTGATCGCCTTTGATCACGGACTGCTGGCCAGCCAGGACCATGTTCCTTTTTTCTAAAATTTTTGGCGGCAATAAAAAATTTCCATCGATCACCAGATAACCGCTCCCCGGCTCCAAGCAAGAAAATCTTTTATCAAGCCCTGCTATTGCCTTTGCCATAGCCAGTCTACTCGCCTCGAAAATATTGATCCTGTCTATGGTTTTTTCGGAGACTTCGGCTATCCCCCATTTAATGAAAGGGTCTTTCACCAAAAATCCATAGATCTCTTCTCTTTTTTTGGCTGTTAATTTCTTGGAGTCGTTAACTTGTTCCAAAAGATAAGTCAATCCCCTTTTTTGGCCAGCTTTTGCCTGCTTCAGCAAAAAATAATCCACAGCCACTGCCGCGGCGACCACCGGTCCGGCCAGCGGCCCCCTGCCCGCTTCATCCAATCCGACCACTGTTTTAAAGCCTTTATGCCACAATTTTTTTTCAGCTTGCAGGTCCATAGAAACTTCTTTATAATTAATTGATCCTTAAACGTATTCTCAAATTCTTTCGTCATTCTAGCATTAAAAAAGCTGCAAAAAAATAACCAAAACGGCCTAATCAAAACAGCATGCAAAAATTCACCCACCTCCATGTCCATAGCCACTATTCTCTCTTGGATGGATTGCCGAAGATCGACGACCTCTTAGACCACGCGAAGAGCTTGGGAATGGATTCGGTCGCCGTCACAGACCACGGCGTACTTTACGGCGCAGTCGAATTCTATAAAAAAGCTAAAGCCAAAGGGATCAAACCCATCATCGGCGTAGAAGTTTACGTAGCCTTTGAAAAAATGGATCAAAAGAGAAGCGGGATAGACGCCAAAAGACACCACTTGGTGCTTCTGGCCAAGAACGAAGAAGGATACAAAAACCTCGTTAAGCTGGTAACCAAAGCCCATTTGGAGGGTTTTTATTACAAGCCAAGGATCGATGAGGATCTTTTGGCCCAACACTCTAAAGGACTTATCGGTCTTTCCGCTTGCATTCAAGGAAAAATTCCAAGGCTGATACTCAACAACAAGATCGAAGAAGCGGAAGCTACGGCCAGAAAGTATAAAGAAATTTTTGAAAAAGACAGTTTTTATCTGGAGCTCCAAAATCACCCCGCTATTCCCGAACAGGACAAGGTCAATAAAGCTTTGATCGAAATGGCCAAGAAGCTTGATCTGCCTTTGGTCGCGACCAATGATTGCCATTATTTAAGGGCGGAAGACGCGGAAGCGCAAGATGTTCTGATGCTTATCAACACCGGCGCCGATGCTAACGACACGGGAAGGCTTTCCATGAGAAAGGAAGATTTTTCAATGCGCTCGCCGCAAAGAATGGCCGAAGATTTCAAAGATGTTCCCGAGGCCATCGCAAACACCCAAAAAATAGCCGCAATGTGCAATTTCGAATTTGACCTGGGCAAAATAAAACTGCCCTCTTTCCCTGTTCCGGACGGCAAAACCGACTATGATCATCTAAGGGAACTTTGTGAGAAAGGATTTGAAAGAAAAAAACTTGAAAGGACTCCTCAAGTGATCGAACGCATGGAATACGAGCTCGCGGTCATAAAACAAATGGGATTTTCTTCCTACTTTTTGATCGTGCAGGATTTTGTTAACTGGGCCAAAGACAACCGCATTGTCGTCGGACCGGGCCGCGGTTCGGCCGGAGGATCTTTGATCGCGTATCTTTTGAACATAACCAACGTTAATCCTCTTGATTATGATCTGCTATTCCAAAGATTTTTGAATCCCGAAAGGATATCAATGCCCGATATCGACTTGGACTTCGCCGATCGCCGGCGCGATGAGGTCATCAAATACGTATCCGAAAAATACGGAAAGAACCATGTCGCCCAGATCATCACTTTCGGAACCATGGCCGCGCGCGGCGTTATCCGCGACGTGGGCCGAGCTTTAGGCTACGAGTACAGTATCTGCGATAAAACCGCCAAAATGATACCTTTCGGTTTCGATCTGAAAGACACTCTCGAGAAAGTAACCGAGTTCCGCGAGCTCTACCAGAACGATCCCAAGATCGGACGGCTGGTAGATCTGGCTAAAAAACTTGAGGGCTGCGCCCGCCACGCTTCGACCCACGCCTGCGGAGTGGTCATTTCCAAAGACCCTCTCGACAATATTATTCCCCTGCAATACCCGAGCCAGGAAGATCAAAACATCATCACCCAATACGAAATGCACGGCGTCGAAGACCTGGGCATTTTGAAGATGGACTTCCTCGGCCTCAAAAACTTGACGATCATTGAAGACACTCTTGCCAAGATCTACGCCATCAATAAAGAAACGCTCGACCTCGAAAAAATACCCGCCGGGGATAAAAAAACTTACGAACTTTTACAAAAAGCCGATTGCATCGGAGTGTTTCAGCTTGAATCCGAAGGGATGAGAAAATATCTCAAAGAACTGAAACCGACCGAGTTTGAAGACATCATCACCATGGTCGCTTTATACCGCCCCGGACCAATGGCCCTTATTCCCGATTACATTGCCGGCAAACATAAAAAGAAAACCGTCGAGTATCTGCATCCCAGACTGGAATCGATCCTAAAAAACACTTATTCCATCCCTGTTTATCAGGAGCAGATCATGAAGATCGCTCAAGAGCTGGCGGGCTTTACTCTGGGCGAAGCCGATATTTTGCGCAAAGCCATCGGCAAAAAGATCAAAGATCTTTTGATGGCCCAAAAAGAAAAATTCATCAACGGTTGCAAAAAGAACGGGATACCCGAAAAAACAGCTGACAAGATCTGGCACTGGATCGAACCGTTCGCCTCCTACTCGTTCAACCGGTCCCACGCCGCGGCTTACGCCCTTATCTCATACCAGACCGCTTATCTCAAAGCCCATTATCCTCTTGAATTTATGTCTTCCCTGCTCACCTCGGACAGGGCCGATATCGAAAGGATCGGATTTTTGATACAGGAGTGCAAAAATATGAATGTCGATGTGCTCCCTCCGGACGTTAATGAAAGCTTTCGCTATTTTTCGGTCAACGCCAAACTCGGAAAAATACGCTTTGGACTGGCCGCGATCAAAAACGTCGGAGAGAACGTCGTCGAGATGATAGTCGAAGAACGCAAAATTAACGGACCGTACGCTTCGATGGGGAATTTTATGTCCCGCGTGCCTCAAAAAGTGGTGAACAAAAAATCCTTGGAGAGCTTGATCAAAGCCGGAGCTTTTGATCAGTTCGATGAACGCAAAAAACTATTGGATAATTTGGACTTCCTGCTGGAATACAGCCGCGATATCCAAAAAAATAAAACCAACGGCCAAAAAAGCTTGTTCGATCTGGGGGGGAAATCCGCCAAAGCGGAACTTTCTTCCTTAAAGCTGAAAGACTCGACTCCCGCGAAGCAAAGAGACAAATTGAGTTGGGAAAAAGAGCTCCTCGGACTTTATATCTCCGGCCATCCTTTGGACGGGATAGACCTGACGATGCGTTTTTGGCAGAAGATAACGAGCATAAAAGAAATAAGCGACAGGCACAACGGCCGGAGCGTGAACATCTGCGGGACCGTTTCAACCATTAAAAAAATATTGACTAAAAGCGGAAAGCCGATGCTCTTCGTGAGTATGGAAGACAAGGCC
>JBAZHV010000033.1:0-5429 GCA_041652155.1 Minisyncoccota bacterium | reverse complement strand
CCGGATTGATCGCAATCAACCCTTCTATCTTGACTCCCGTCTTGTCCTTAACTTCGCTGATCCTGTCCCTTTCCATTTTCTGCCTGGACGCCTCGACGTATTTTTGAACATCGCCATAGTTGGAAATGCTTGATCTGAACTTTTCGATCAGAGGATTCTCCGGAGCCAGCACTAAATACGTACAGCCGAACAAAGTATCGGGGCGCGTAGTGAACACGGTTATTTCCTGATCTGAATCTTTAACCTTGAATTTTATCTCCGCTCCCGTGCTGCGGCCGATCCAGTTCTTCTGCATCTCCATAATCTTCTCCGGCCAGTCCAAGCCTTCCAGGTCTTCCAGCAAACGGTCGGCGTAAGCGGTTATCTTCAAAACCCACTGGCGCAGGTCTTTCTTTGTAACTTCGGCTCCGCACCTTTCGCATTTCCCGGCAACGACCTCTTCGTTAGCCAAACCGGTCTTGCACGAAGGGCACCAATTGATCGGCATCACAGCCTCGTAGGCCAACCCTTTTTCAAAAAGTTTCAAAAATATCCATTGGGTCCATTTGTAATATCCCTGATCGGTAGTGTTGATCTCGCGGGACCAGTCGTAGCTCAAGCCGGCCATCTTCATCTGGCTCTTTATTTTCTGGATATTCTCATTGGTAGTGATCTCGGGATGTATCCCGGTTTTTATGGCGTAATTTTCCGCCGGCAGACCGAAAGCGTCCCAGCCCATCGGATACAAAACATTAAAACCCATCAATCTTTTGGCTCTAGCCATGACGTCGGTGGAAACATATCCTTTGAAGTGGCCTACATGAAGGCCATACCCCGAAGGATAAGGGAACATATCCAGCACAAAAAATTTCGGCTTGCCGTCTTTTCCCTCTTCCTGCGCCTCGTTCGATCTGTTCTCTTCCCAATACTTTTGCCACTTAGGTTCTATTTGCTGGGGATTATAATTTTCCATAAATTTTTATTTACGCAAAAAATTCAACGAGAATAATTTATTCTGTCATATAAAATTATCTCATTTTCGACGAAATGTAAAACTAGTTCTTGCGGCAAACGACCGTTCCGCAAAAAGGTTCATCGGCCAATAAGCTGTCCAAGTTCTCAAGATCTCCTCCGTTGGCGATCAGGACCGTCATATCGCTCTTGCAAGCCAGCTGGGCCGCTTTCGGATCGAAAGGAGTGTTGGCTCCGGGATACCAAACCTTGCCGGTGATCTTTAACAGCTCGGCAAAGGTCATCGACTCGATCGGCTGCGCTTCGGGATGGGTCTTCGGATCTTTGTCGTATATATATTTTATATTGGAAAGATTGATAACCTGCTTTGCCCCGCATTTTTTAGCCGCCAAGACCGCGTCAAAATCGGTGCTGCATCCCGGCTTCCAGCCCGAACCCACTACGATCTTTGCCGACGCGATCATCTTCTTTGAATAATCTTTTATGATCTCGGGATGGGCCGCCTTGCCGAACATCGATCTGACCAATTCCGCGTTGATGTAGGTGGTGTAAATGCCTATCTGGTCCAGGGACGTTCCGTCTTTGACCCCCGTTTCTCTGGCCGCCTGCTGGTAGTTCCGAGTGGTCCTTCCTCCGCCCGCCACGATAAAAAATCTCTTGCCGCGGCGGACCCATTTCAGAATAAGGCGCTTGAACTGCTCGAGAAAAGCTTTATCGATCCCTTCGGGCACGATCAGCGACCCGCCCAGCGAAATAACGACAAAATTTTTTTCTGCCATGTTCGTTATCAATACTCGAGAGTCGGGAATAGAGAGTCGGATTCCGTTGCGGCCTCCGACGCTCGACATTCGACTATCGAGTATTTCGTTAAAAGCCCCGCTTACATTGAAGTAAACGGGGCTTGTTATATTAATTTTTTAATTTGAATAATTTCTTGGCGTTCTTGGTGGTTGTCTCTGCAACGGTATCAAAATCGATACCCTTTATTTCCGCTATTTTCTCGGCGGTCAGATGGACAAAACACGGTTCGTTCCTTTTTGACGGAGCCATCGGCGGAACGAGAAAAGGACAATCGGTCTCCAGGATCATTTTGTCCAAAGGAATATTCTTTACCGTCTCGTCCATGTTCATCTTAAAAATTATTCCGTTGATGCCGATAAAAAATCCCAAAGCCAGATATTTTTTGGCTTGGGAAAGCGTACCGTTGAAACAATGGATCACCCCTTCCAAAGAGGAGCCGGAAACGATCGTTTGCTCAAGGATCGCGATCATTTCATCGTGGGCGTCGCGGCAATGGATGATGACCGGCAAGTTTTGATCCTCGGCAAAATCCAGCTGTTTTTCGAACACCTCTTTTTGTTTGGCTTTATAGCGAGGCAGATCGGCCAAATTTTTAGGCTTGTAATAATAGTCCAAGCCTATTTCCCCTACGGCCGCGACTTTTTCACTTCGGGCAAGCTGTCCGTAACTTTCGGCATCAAAATCTTTTTCCAAATCTTCGCTTCCGGAAAATATCTCAAACCCTTCGTGCCTGATATCTGTCGGATGCAGTCCAACAGAAGCAAATATCCCCGACGGATTTTTGCCGGCTATTTCCACTGCTCTTTGGGAACTCCTTAAATTCGTTCCCACATTGATCATCCAGATGTTCTCTCCAAGGGTTCTGTTTATAATCTCCTCCCTGTCTCTGTCGAAATCGGAAAAATTCACATGAGAGTGAGTATCGATCAATTTCGGAATTCCATTTTCAATTTGTTTTTGCTGTATTTCCATCTTTTCAAAAAAGGAAGCGCCAAAGCGCTTTACCCCGAACCATTTTATCTTTTCGAATAATTTAATGCAAGAGGGGGCGAGGAATTAGCCCGCCTATCGGCGGGCAGGCTTGTAAAGATAACTATCTACGGCAGACAGCGAGAAACCTTTGGTTTCTCTTTTTCGCCCAGACGTAAAAAGAAGCCTAGAGGTCCAAAAAATTTGGGCATAGGCTTCGGGTAATGGAGGATAATAAAGATTATCGTACATTACATATGGGGTGAATGTGGGAGAAGAGATCATGAAGGGAAACTCTTCTCCCGTATCATCATAAAACAAAGAACTGTTGTAGGGCTACTATACGCTGGATGGCTAAAGCTGGCAATAGCAACGATCTCCATGTTCGGAAGATCGAAAGGAGGGAGGAACTAGGTCCCTCATTTCCCCGGTATGATGGCCGGGGCGTCTTGAATGCAATTTCCATGTTTGGGAAATCGCGGAAGGGTTAGATCCTGGTGTGGGATCGCCCAAGGTTAGACCACTCTTTTGCTATATACACAGCCGTGCGGATAATATCGCCTTACATCTCCTTCTTAAACAGGTTAAGAAGGATATTCAAAGCGGTATAAAAAGGAGGAAGGATGGCTGAAAAACTCCGGGAGTGAAAGTTCACTCAACGGGTTTCCAGCCATCCATAAAAGAACGATTATGGGCAACAACGATTTGCGCCGAGCAGACACTCCTTGTAAGGAGAAAGAAAGGAGAAGCTAAATGAGCTTCCATCTCCCCGGTATGATGGCCGGGGCGTCTTGAATGCAATTTCCATGTTTGGGAAATCGCGAAAGGGTTAGATCCTGGTGTGGGATCGCCCAAGGTTAGACCACTCTTTCTTTTTCTGCCGGACTGCTTATAATTATCGCCTCATATCTTCTCTCAAGCCTTAGCTTAAAGAGAAGATCCAAAGCAGTAATAATTGAATGTCGAATGTCGAGGATAGAAGGTCGTTACGACTTTCGACCCTCGAATATCGACCTTCTATTATCGACATTCGGTCTCCAAACAAAAGGCCTTCTTTTTGAGAAGGCCTTCTTTTTAATGTCTTGTTCGTTTCGCTTACGTACCGCTAGATTCTTCAGACACTGAAAAGAGGCCCCCTCCAAGAAGAAGGCCTACAATAATAACGACAATCGATACTAAAACATCAGCTGTTCCGGACAGTCGGGAAGCGATTGGAAATTCTTTTGTGACGGCTAATGTGTTCATAAGTTTATTATAAGTTATCAAGCCCCCAAAAATCTGTCAATAGACAACGCCGCCTGTGGATAACCTTACACAGGTCCGACCTGTGTAAGGTTCGCGCGGATAAAAAACTTGCACAGGTGTCGCCTGTGCAAGTTTGTGGAATATATCAAAATAAATTGTTATGGTTTTAAACGGGGGAATAAGGGAACCGAGCTTTTGCTTTTTAGCTGTTCGGCCATGGCCGTCGAAGTACCGGGCAGGAACGGCTCGATAATATCGGAGATCTCCTTCAGGGCAAAGAGCAAATTGCCTACAACTTTTTTATTTTTCTCAACCAGATCCTCGCTTCCCTGCTCCCAAGGTTTTTCGTTCTCTACGATCTTATTGCAATAAGCGATCAAATCCCAGATCGCTATCAGCGCTTCATTGAATTTATAAAGCTCCACCGATCGGGAAGAATTTTCTTTAGCCGTTTTGATGGCCTGTCCAAGCTGATCATCAGTAAGGCTGAGTGAAGCGTTCAGCTTGTTTGCCAGCGCCAATGTTCTGGCCAATAAATTTCCAAGTCCTCCCGCCAAGTCTCCGTTGTATCTCTGCTCGAACTTTTCTTTTGAAAAATCACCGTCGTCCCAGCCGGGAATTTCACGCAATAAATAATAGCGGAGAGCGTCGGTGCCGTATTTATCCACCAAGGTTATCGGGTCAACAACATTACCCAAGCTCTTGGACATTTTTTGCCCGTCGGAAGTGATATATCCATGAATAAAAACCTGTTTGGAATTGGGCAATCCCGCGGACATCAACATCGCCTGCCACATCGCCGTTTGCTGGCGCAGATTGTCTTTGCCGGCAACCTGGATAGCATTCCTATTTTCTTTAGTCCCCCAAAATTCTTCGAATTTTTTCAATTCTTCGAACCAGCCCAAGCAAGAGACGTAATTTACCAAAGCGTCGAACCAAACATACATTACATGGTCTTCGTCGCCGGGCACTTCTATCCCCCACGGCATTTTGCTTTTAAGCCTTGAGATGCTGAAATCCTGCAGGCCTCCCTTGATAAAACTGTATATTTCATTCTGCTTGGTTTTCGGAACAACAAAATCAGGATCGGCATCGAGAAGGTCCAGCAAAGGTTTTTGATATTTGGAAAAACGGAAAAAATAATTTTCTTCCTCGATGGTTTCAAGGTCTTTATTGGGATGGACAGGACAACGGCCGTCCACCAATTCGGAATCGGTTTTTTCCAGCTCGCAACCGACGCAATATTTGGCCTTATAACTTGTTTTATAAATATCTCCGTTGGCTTCGCATCTTTTCCAAAACTCTTGGGCGGCCGCGATATGATGCGGATCGGTGGTGCGGATAAAATTATTATAAGAAAGGCTCAGCTTTTCTTTAAGCAAGCTGAATTTGGCGGCGTATTCGTCGCAATAAGCCTGCGGGTTTTTGCCCTCGGCCAGCGCTTTTTGATATATCTTCAAACC
>JBAZHV010000032.1:0-5893 GCA_041652155.1 Minisyncoccota bacterium | reverse complement strand
TAATCCTCCACCGGTTTTGGATTGTCAGCTATCACTTTTTTGACTATTTCTTCTATCTCCGAAGAATCGGATATCTGATTCAACCCTTTTTGCTCGATGACCTGGGACGGGTCCGCTCCGGTGTCGTACATATCAAGCAAAACCATCTTGGCGATCTTGGAAGATATTTTCCCCTGATAGATCAGACAAATCAGCTCGCCGAAATTTTCCGGAGTGATCAAAAATTCAGGACTGGAGATGGACTCTCCGCTTAAAAGTCCCTGGACATCGGTCAACAGATAATTGGAAGCCAGTCTGGTCAGTTTCAAAAATTCATCCTGGCTTAATTCTTTTCCCCCGTTGGTGTCGCAAACCCATTGATGAAGCTCGGACATCGTCTTTTCAAAATATTTTCCCAAATCCCTGTCTTGGACAAAATTTTCCGTTTCCGTTTCGCTCAAGCCATATTCAACGGCGAAACGCTTGCGCTTCTGCTCCGGCAATTCCGGCATTTGGCCTCTGATATCATCCAAAAATTCTTGGGAGTGGTCCATCGGCGGAAGGTCCGGCTCAGGAAAATAACGATAATCTTTGGCCCCTTCTTTCTCTCTCTGGCTGTAAGTCTTGCCTTTGACATCGTCCCAGCCGCGGGTTTCTTGAACTATCTTCTCCCCCGTTTCCAGCGCTTTGGCCTGTCTTTTTATTTCGTAGTCGATGGCTCTTTCGACCGCTTTGAAAGAATTGAGATTCTTTATCTCCACCTTGGTCCCAAGATCTTTTTCATCATCAGGCAATTTTCCATCTTTTAATTCCGACAAAGAAATATTGGCCTCCACTCTCATCTGGCCTTTTTCCATGTCCGCGTAAGAAACGTTCAAATATCTCAAAACCAGCTGAAGCTCCTCCGCGAATCTGCGGGCTTCGGTCGCCGATCGGATGTCCGGCTCGGTAACCAGTTCCATCAGCGGCACTCCGGCGCGGTTAAAATCGACCAAGGAATGGTCGGCGCCGTCCGGATGGATCAAGCGGCCGGTATCTTCTTCCATATGGATCCTTCTGACCCTGACTGTTTTTTTGTATTGCTCCTCTCCTTTTTCGACGTTAGCTGAAATTTTGACCTCCAAAGATCCGCTTTCGCAAAGAGGTTCGTCGTACTGCGAGACCTGGTAGCCCTTAGGCAGATCGGGATAGAAATAGTTCTTGCGGTCGAATTTAGAATGCGGCAAAATGAAACAGCCGACAGCCATTCCCGTTTTGATAACTTTTTTTATTGCTTCATCGTTTATCGTCGGCAATGTTCCCGGATGGCCCATGCAGACAGGGCAGATGTTTTCGTTCGGCTTGACAGGGTCGGGATCGTTCTTGCAATAGCAGAACATCTTGGTGGCGGTATTCAGTTCGGCATGGATCTCCAAGCCAATGGTCGGTTTCAACATAGGTTTAAAAATTAGTAAGGATAAAAATTAGTTGCCTCTTAGCTCTTCTAATTCCTTGGCGATCTTTACTCCGGAGCTGGTGCCGATGATATCGGCCCCGGCCTCGATCATCGCTTTGATATTGGGCAAAGTCTTAACATTGCCGGAAGCTTTTATCAAAAGGCCGGGGGCTCCCTGGCGCATAAACTTAAGGTGCTTGGCCTTCTCGGCCATCTCCGAATTTTCCAAAGGATCTTTTTCCGTGGCTGTTTTGACGCAAGTGGCTCCCGCCGCTTTTACGATCTCTGCCGCTTTTACGATCTCTTCATCGGTCAGGTAGCCTGAACCGATAATTATTTTGGCCGGCCCCATTTTGCAGATTGGTTTGATATCTTTCAATATCTTCTCCCAGCGGCCGTGTTTGGCATCGGGAATGGATATTACCGCATCCAGCTCATCCGCTCCGTCTTTCTTGGCTTTTTTGCAAACTTGAATACGCTTGGTATGGGAAGAATCGCCGATCGGAGGATCGATCAAGCAGATCGTCTTGACTCCCGATCCCGCCAGCTCCCTGCTGGCTGTCTTCACCCACTTAGGATTGACGCAGACCCCGCGGAATCCGTATTCTTTGGCCTCCTGGCAGGATATTATGATATCTTGGGCCTGGGCATCGTGCCTGATATTGGTATGGTCTATTTTGCTGAGTATTGGCATAAATTACTACCTTTGTAACACTAATTTGTTATTTAATCTAGCGGCCGCCTTGCGGCGGAACAATTTATTAGAATTTCGCTTTTAACTTGATCTCCTCGAAAACTTCTTCGATCTTTTTCTCTCCGTCAACCATTATCCATTTTGCAAAAACATCTTTTTTTGCCAATTTTTTGTAGAGATCGCCGACGGTCTTTAATAATTTCTCGTCGCTTTCGTTGCGGTCCAAACGGTTGTTCTCTTCGAGCTTCCTCATCATCGAGGTCTTCGGAGAAACATTGATATGGATGATCAGATCAGGCGCGGGCAGTTCCAGTATCCCGGCTATCTCCAATGCCTTTTGGATCTTGAAACCTTTGATGCTTTGGTAAGCCAAGGTCGAGCTGAAATAGCGGTCGGCAATAACGGTCTTTCCTTCCCTTAACCATCCGTTGATCTTTTCTTTGTCTTTCATAAAATCGGACAAATGGATAAGGAATTGGACTTCCACGGAAAGATCGAATTGTCCGTTAAGATAGTTATGCAACATCTGGCCTATCGGCCCTTCATATCCCGGATAATAAACCCTCCCGACCTTAACGCCTTTTTCTTGGAAATAATTGGTCAACAATTTGCCGTTGGTTTCAACGCCGGCTCCATCGATCCCTTCCAAAACGATAAATTTTCCTTTTTTTATTTTTGCCATTGATACCATTCTAAAACAAAATCGAACAGGAATAAAGAGTAAGACCAAGCGTAAAACTAAAAGCGAAAAATGCAGAACAACTAAACGCAAAGCGTAAAGTGTAAAACTAAAAACAACAACGTAGAGCTTAAAACGATCTTTGACTCTCATACTTTCTGCCAAAGGGGCAGAAAGTACGGACTGAGCAGGATCGTTTTTTGTTTTGCACTGTTGTTTTTAGCTTTACGCTTTGCATTTTACGTTTCTAACAAAAGACCCGCATTTCTGCGGATCTTTTTGTTAAATGATTTGTACCTTTTATTTTATGCCCCTAGGCAACCGCGGCTGCCTTTTCAAAATTTTCCGAAAAAACAATGTTTTTCAAAATCTCCCCGTTGAAGTTTTGCGCCATTTTTTTTCTTAAATTGAACGTGTCGTAGTGCTTCATCAATCCCAGATAAGAATTCACGCAGGAAATAAATTTTGCGGCTTCTTCTTCGCTGTTTAAGCCCTGCTTTCTTTTGGCAATCCGATTCCACTCTCCCGCCTTGGCATAAAAATTTTTCTTTGTCGGCTTGCCGATATAAATCCGATACGGCTTAACGAACGCTCCCAGAAAACAAACGCCTTTTTTGAAATGCTGCAAATATATCTTCTTGGGATGCAGCGCAAGCCCCAATTCTTTTTGCAAATAATCTTTGATTTTTAAAACAACGCCTTTTAAAAATTTCTTGTCGGAGTGGACAAAAACCATATCGTCAACATATCGGCCGTAATGCTTTACCCCGAATTTTTCTCGCACCAGATGATCCAATTCGTCCAGATAGATATTGCCGAAAAGCTGGCTCGTCAGATTTCCGATTGGAAAACCTTTTCCAATTTCCGCGAAAAACAGGCTTTTTGATTTTGGCAGCCCGATCCAATCTCCCCGCTTTCCTTTCATATGAAAATTTTTAGTCGGCATATGGAATACGACCTCGCGGACCAAATAAAGCACCAAATCAATATCAAATTCCGCATTTTTAACCGCTCTCAATTTGAGCTCTATTTTTTTGTATAAAATATCCCGGTCAATGGCCATAAAATATCCTTTAATGTCCAGCTTCAAAATCCAGCAATCTTTTTGGTAGTTTTCCGAAGCTGATCGGATGAAATGATCCACCCGCTTGATCCCCTGTGATGTTCCCTTGTCGATCCGGCAGCTGTAGCTGTCTTTGATAAAATGTTTTTCAAAAATCGGGTTGATATAATTAAAAATCAAATGATGCACGATGCGGTCGCGGAAATCCGCGGCGAATATTTCCCGCTTGACCGGCTTGTCAACGATGAAGCAAATGCTTTGGCCGATCTTATATTCGCGGTTTATAATTTCTTCGTAAAGATTGAACAATTTTTCCTCATAACCGGCTTCAAAGGCCAGGGCATTGGCAGTAGTTCTTTTGTTTTTTCGCGTGTCAAAATACGCGCGGAACAAATCAAGAAGCAATTGCTGGTTGTCTCGTTTTTTTGCGATCTCTTTTTGCAAGTCCTTGACGCACCGGACCGAGAAGCCGTTCGCCCGATTATTCGTATTCGCGGGGTTCACCCCTCCCGAATTGAAGTTCAGATTCGAGGCATTCGTGCCACTCGGGCTGCTCGACCAGTAGTTGCCGTTACTGCCCCGATTGTTCAGCGCGGCATCGATGCGATTGCGGTTGCCGGCTAGCGGAATAATAACCTCTGAATTTATCGCGCCATTGTTTTGATGAAGCGGCGCGATATGTCCTTCCGTAGCTTTATGCGGAGGAGGACAGAATTCCTCGCTTGCGGCAAGGGGGTTATTGGATTTGCTCCGCTCGCTCGCCTGCGCCCTGGCAACAGACAATTCTGGCGGTACTTTCCCGTTGCAACTCCCGGGTTCCGTTTGGAGAGATAATCTTGCTTTGTTGTATTTCTCCCAGCTGGCAAGCTGTTTGGAAACTTCTTCGATGGCTTGGTTTATTTCAACGAATTTCTTAAGGCTCAATTGGCCGAAATCCTGCATCAAGCGCGTCAGCAAACGGATCATCTCCAAATCTTCTCTTGCTTGGCCAAGGGCGGCGATCTTGTCCGCCGCCTTATTGGCGCGGTAAATATTTTTTATCAGCGACAATCCTTCATTTTTCATATCCTGGCCGACCGTATATTTATATTCGCGCGAAAAACCGCTGGAATACCCAAACAGCATTGTCATCAGTTTGTAGCTCGCCTTATATATAGGAAGATTGTAATAGAGAGCCATAGTAGTTAAATAATTTTCAATTTTCAATAAAACTACAATGACTCAATTTTCAAACAAAATGCGGGAATTGCGTTTACTTGAAACATTGTAATTTGAAACATTCATTGAAAATTGAAAATTAGAAATTGAAAATTTATTTGAATTCGGCTCCGTCCTTGCCGCGTAACGGCAAGGACGAATTGTCAAATTGGCAAATCCTTGACGCACCGGACCGAGAAGCCGTACGCCCGACCATTCACACTCGCGGGGTGCACCCCTCCCGAATAGAAGAGCAGATACAAGGCATTCGAGCCACTCGGGCTGCTCGACCAGTAGTAGCCGTAACTGCCCCGATCGTTCAGCGCGGCACCGATGCGACTGCGGTTGCCGGCTAGCGGCAATTTTAACACTGAATTAAACGCTCCAACGCTGGTTTGCGGCGAAAAATAACCGGCGACCGTTGCCCACTCCGTTGATGTCGGCACATGCCAGCCGGTCGGACACGGATTATTGGACCCGCCAATTCCCGGATCACCCCAGAGCGCGTTATTCTTAGTTCCATTAGTTTTCCAATCAAAATTAGCAACAGTGCTGGTTATAAAATTAGAATGGCCTGGGATATCTAAGGTACTTAGGGTGCCGGTCGTGCCGCTATTCTCAATTTGATGCCCGTCCGTCGGCCTGCCCCATTGGTAATAGTAACCGTAAGCGTCGCTATTATTGGCGGCAACATGCGTTGCTCCCAGGTTCCAAGCCAACCAGCATTTACCGTCGGGGCCGACAACCGTACCGTAATCTATTCCGCCGGCTCCTGCCACCGTACTGACCCCGCAGGTGAACCCTCCTCCTCCCCAGCCTCCGAAATCAACCGGAGGCTCCGCAACC
>JBAZHV010000031.1:0-6285 GCA_041652155.1 Minisyncoccota bacterium | reverse complement strand
GCCAGCTTCAGCGACGGCACATATTTCCCCTGCTCGACAAATACGATGGTTTCCCTTCTTACTCCTGCAAGATCGGCCAAACTTTCCTGGGTGAGATTTTTTGCCAGACGGTATTCTTTAATTTTTGTCGTCAATTTTATTTTTGGCATCGTCTTTTTTAGAAAATATAGTAAATAATGCGCTGTTTAAAAGAAGGATGAAGCAAGCCGAATAAGCAAGGATCGATCCCGATAATTCAAAGGAAGAGTCGGATCCCTTTAATGACATCAAGACCACCGATCCCATCGCGGACAAGATGGCATAGATCGATAATGTCCAGCGAGCCGCATTGCCGGCGACAAAATAATCCCTTTCATCGTTTATCACTCCTTTGACCTTCCGTTTCATCGCGGCCAAAAAGACAAGCGCGGTGATGACAGCTACGACAGGAACGATGCAGTCTCCCTTGGCAACCGAAAAAGACACCATGCCTCCAAGTATCGCGGCAATGGCTATGCGTATTCCGTTATAAACGTTTAAACTCATATCTGGATGTGTTATTGATGTTATATTTATCTAACATCAATGTTAGATTAAACGAACATAGGTGTCAAGATAACGAAAACAAAATTCTTGTCCGCCCTTAACCTAACGGCGAGCTTCCACATCTTTTATAAAGAAACAAAAGGCCTCTTATTGTTAAGAGGCCTTTTAAAAATTCAATTAGCGTTTTTCCGCCTAGCACTCGATGCTGGTGATCCTGTATCTTGTTTTTCCTCCCGGGGTCGGGACCTCCACTACCGCTCCTTTGACCTGGTTCAAAAGAGCGCGGCCCAAAGGCGAAGCGTAAGAAATTTTATTTTCAAAAGGGTTGGCTTCATTGGCGCCTACGACGGTGAATTTGTTCTCGGCAGTGCCGGAATTCAAAAAGACGGTCGAGCCTACCTGGACTCTGGAGCAATCTTTATCGGTCTCAACGACCTTGGCGTTCTGGATCATTATTTCCAATTCCCTGATGCGCTGCTCCATGGAAGATTGATGGTCTTTGGCTTCGGTATAGGCCGCGTTCTCGGAAAGATCGCCATAAGAGATAGCTTCTTGCAACTGCACAGCAACTTCTCTGCGTTCAACGTTAACCAGGTGGCTTAATTCTTTTTTTAATTGTTCCAGCCCTTCGGGCGTTAAATATTCTGCCATAAATTTGATGCTTATTCTAATACTTTAAGTAGTATAGTTTAATTAAAGATACAGTCAAGTTTGGACTCTATTTATTAACAAGATAGCGGATGAAAGTCAAGTGGACAACTTTTTACTGCCCGCCGGCGTTGACGATTTGCCCTCCGCTCCCTTCGGGCTCCTCCTGCTGGCCGGGCATTATCGCTTCGGTACTGCTGACAGCTTCTGCCGGCTGGCCCGCGGACTGGTCCTGGGAGGCCTGTTCCAGCTTTACATCTTCCGGCGTAAAATACCACTTCAGGATCTCTCTGGCCGGAGTATTAACGATGCCCAAATGCTGGTACACGCTTTCCAGTATCACCACCAAAGCTATTTTCGGTTCATCGTAAGGAGCGAATGTTATCATCAAGTTGTGATAATACTCTTTTTTTGAAGTCTCTACCGTACCCGATTTGGCCGCCGAAGAAACCGGCAAAAGAGAAAAGCTGGTCGCTGTTCCTCCCGGCATGACCACTGTCTGCCTCATCGCTTCCCTGACCACCGCCAAGGTTTCGGACGAAATAAAATTTTCGCGGATGATCTCCGGCTTTATTTCCTTGATCGTATTGTTTTTATCGTCAACTATTTTTTGCACCAAGCGCGGAGAATAAAGCTTGCCGCCGTTGGCTATCGCGGCCGTTGCCATCGCCAATTGCAACGGAGTGACTTTCAGATACCCCTGGCCGATGGAAATATTGTAAGTATCTCCCGGATACCAAGACTGTCCGTATTTTTCCTTTTTCCATGTTCCATCCGGGATAAACCCGGCATCCTCTCCCGGCAGATCAATACCGGTTGCCGATCCAAAACCGAAAAGTTGAAAATACTTTTTAATACGGTCTATCCCCAATCCTTCCTGGCTGCCATACCCTCCGCCGACGCTGTAGAAATAGACATCGCAAGATTGGGCGATAGCTTTATTTAAATCGGTCAGCCCATGGGTTTTCCAATCGCTTTTAAATGTCCCGTCTTTAAGAGGTATTCCTCCTTGGCAATCAATGGTCTTGGTAGGAGTTATGGTCCCTTCCTCCAGCGCCGCGGCGGCGAGCAACGGCTTCACCGTCGAACCTACGGGATAAGCGCCTGAAATAGCTCTGTTATATAAGGAAAAATTCGGATTGCTGATGATTTTTTGGTACTCTTCATGGGAAATATCCTTTGAAAAAACATTATTGTCGAAAGAAGGAATGCTAACCATCGCCAATATCTCTCCGTTTTGAGGATTGACCGCTACCGCCGCCGCCTTGGTGGCTCCATAATCCTTAAGGGCCGTAGATAATGACGCGTAGATTTGCTCCTGCAGTCCGGCATCTATGCTTAAAACCAGGCTGTTTCCGGTTTCCGGGGCTTTAACGAGCTTCGAATCCAATGTTTCTCCTGACGCGGTCCTTTCGGTCTGGGCGACACCGGACTTTTCCTGAAGATATTCATTATAATACTTCTCCAATCCGGAACCGTTCTCTCCTCCGTCGGATATGTATCCCAACACCGAAGCGAACATTTCCGACTGGGAGTAATTACGGCTTTTGGCCTCTTCTATTCTAAAACCGGAAAACTCTTCCATCCGCGCGTTGAATATTATGACCTTATCCAAATCAAGGTCTTTAGACAAGATAAATTCCTTGTCTTGGCTATGGCTGTTTATCTCTTTATCGATCTCTTCCCAGCTCTTCCCCAGCATCTCAGACAGGCTGCGCAAGGTCTTTTCTTTTTCATTGTTGTCTTTTTGAAATTTTTGCACATCGCATAAAAGATCGAAGTTGGATTCATTAAAAACCAGCTGCGTTCCCTTTCTGTCGTAGATGACCCCTCTCTCTGTTTTAAGCTCTTGCGCCAAAAACCTGTTCTTTTGCGATTTGGCGAGAAGATCGCCCCCCCGGACTGCCTGCAAATAAACGGAACGGGAGAACAGCCCCAAAATGAACAATAAAAAAATCGCGGAAAGCAGCCAGATGTTCCGGGTCGAAATAGGAGTCTCCATTTTGTGAGAAGAGATATCCAAACTTTCCTCTTTTTTTTGGGCGATCCCATCCCAAAAAATCTCGTCCGGCTCTATCTCCGTACGAGGTTTCTTTATTTTAAACTTTTTTAGACCTTTTGAATGCCGGAAATTCCACATATCGCAAAATTATAAATTTCAATATGAACGATAAAAAAAATAAGATCAAAGTGCTTATTCCAAAAAAATCAAACCCGAAAAAACGCAAAGGGCTATAAATATCCAAAAAAAATCCCCCAAATGCGGCGCTCCAAAGCCCCAAATAGCCGTAACGATCTTCGAACAGATTTATCAAAAGAACCAACAGCCAGATCAGATGAAAATACCAGCCAAAAACGTTCAGAAAAGAAAAAAAACTCATTTCGAGCCATGACAGTATCCAAAACCCAAAAAATAAAAATATTATCTTGAAAGCTTCAGGCATCACTTTAACGGTTTAAAATTTTTAATTACAAAAACCTGGTTCAGGCTCTCCATCTCGAACAACGGTTTGACCTGGATCTGCAAGAAAGAAGCCGCGGCTTGCTTTTGGACGCCGGATATCTTTCCGAAAGGAATTCCCGGAGGAAAGACTCCTTCCAGTACGCTGGTAACCAAGAGATCGCCTTCTTTGATTTCCTTATCCTTGCCTACCAGATCCAGCGAAATATTCAGGTTTCCCTGCCCTTTAGCCAAGGCATAAAATTTCTTTTCTTGAAGCTCCACGTCTGTTACGCTCTTGGCATAAGAAATAAGAATTACTCTTGAAAAATCGTCATAAACATCTTCGATCCTCCCCACTAATATCCCTTCGCGGCTTACTACGGTCTGGCCGGACGCGGCCCCATGATTTTTGCCGAAATTTATCGTGATAATGTCCCCCGCGAGATCTTTTGAGACCAGCCGGCAAGGAGACAGGACAAATTTATTCTTTAATTCAAGACTTAAAGCTTGGCGCAAAACGTCATTTTCTTCGGCCAGAGCATCAAGCTCGGCCAGCCTGGCGGTCAATTCCCTGTTCTCGCTGGCGAGTTTTTTGTTTTCCTGACCCAATTGATAGCTGTCCAGATAGCTTCTGAAAAAGGAAACTGCCGCCTGGCTGCTGTCCCAAAGGCTCTTCTGGGCCGGATATGAAATTTTATAAAAAAAATTTCTAAGAACATCTGCACTCGCGAGAAAATTGAAAACCAAAAAAAACAAACAAAGCAAAAAAACGCCTGATACCAATTTTTTCTTTGATAAACTTACCATTTTTTCCTTATCAAAATTTAGCTTATTTCTTTATTATATCCCTTAAGGCCTTTTTGGCAAATTTTCCTTAAAAAGTGTAAAAATCAAAGCGGAAAGCGCGAAATAATAACTAAAAATTCAAAACAGTGCCAGATCCTTAAGACGGGCGGAGATTTATGCCTTAATTTTCAAATCTCCGACCTTCTAACATTCCAAGCGTTTAAAACATTGAATATTGAAACATTTATTGAAAATTGGAGTTTGAAAATTGAAAATTATCCCGCCAAGAAAGTAACTACTTTAAAATTTAAGTTGTTGTTTTGCATTTTTCACTTTTAGCTTTACGTTGTAACAAAAAACCGCTTAACTATCCTTTCGGATTATGCGGTTTTTTTGTTTCAAAAAACCGCTTAACTATCCCGAATATTATAAGAGGGCTACCTACTTTCGCGTCGCGAAGACACTATCATCGGCCTTGAGAGATTTCACTTCCGAGTTCGGAATGGGATCGGGTGGAGCACTCTCGGCATGGCCCCCTTATAATAGCCACGATTATTAAACGGCTATTTGCAAAAAATTACTAATTACTAGCCAAAGGCGTTCCCATATTAGTAGTGCTCGGCTGAATCCATTACTGGACTTACACCTGCACCCTATCAAGGTCATAGTCTTTAACCTGGGTAATGATGAGTCTTAATCTTGGAGTGGGCTTCGAGCTTAGATGCTTTCAGCTCTTATCCCGTCCCAACTTAGCTACCCAGCTGTGCCCTTGGCAGGACAACTGGTACACCAGAGATTGGTTCATCCCGGTCCTCTCGTACTAGGGACGACTCTCCTCAAGACTCTACGCCTACGGTAGATAGGGACCAACCTGTCTCGCGACGGTTTGAACCCAACTCACGAATCACTTTAATCGGCGAACAGCCGAACCCTTGGGGCCTTCTTCAGTCCCAGGATGTGATGAGCCGACATCGAGGTGCCGAACAGAGCCGTTGATATGGACTCGCGGGCTCTACTAGCCTGTTATCCCCGGGGTAACTTTTGGTTGATGATCTCCCTCGGTTCTACTAACCAAGGTCGGTTCACTAAGTTCTGCTTTCGCATCTGCGCGGCATATCCGCCTTGCAGTTAAGCTGGCTTATGGCTTTGCCCTATCGCTCCGATTTCCATCCGGAGCTAGCCAACCTTATAAACTTCTCCGTTACTTTTTAGGAGAAAAGCGCCCCACTTAAACTACCCGCCAAACACTGTCCCTTGTTACTCGTCTTCACCCGCGAATGTTCGCGAACAAAGACGAGTAACAAAGTTAGAATCCTGACGATAAAAGAGTGGTGTTTCATTGACGGATCCATTCTGGCCGAAACCAGAACTTCAAATCCTACCACCTACGCTACGCATTCACCACCAAAATTCAATATTTGGTTATAGTAAAGCTCCCGGGGTCTCTCCGTCTAGCCGTAGGAAAGGGGCATATTCACCCCTATTGCGATTTCACCAAGCAGCTCTTGGAGACAGTTCTCAAGTCGTTATGCCTTTCATGCGGGCCGCAACTTACGCGGCAAGGGATTACGCTACTTTAACACGGTCAGAGTTACCGCGGACGTTCACCAGAGGCTTCAGTCAGTAAGCATATGCCTTGCGGTATATACCTCCAACATTAACACTCCGGCACTGGTCAGGCCTCAGCCCCTATACATCCTCTTACGAGTTAAGCAGGGACCTGTGTTTTTGATAAACAGTCGCTTGAGATTCTTTGGTTGCATCCCCTCAAACAAATGGAGGGGAAGATCTTATCCCGAAGTTACGATCGCTTGTTTGCCTAGTTCCTTCAAGAGCTTTCACTTGTTCACCTTAGTACACTGATACTAATCCACCTGTGTCGG
>JBAZHV010000030.1:0-6505 GCA_041652155.1 Minisyncoccota bacterium | reverse complement strand
CTGATCAAATGATAAAAATTAAAAGCGGCATAGATCGATACGTATAAAGCTCCCAGCCCGCCGCCGGTCAATGCCTGGCCGTAAGCCGGAAATTTTTTCCTGGTCGCTTCTCCTATGCCCAGCAGGATCATCCCTCCCAATATGCCCAAAAAGATGCGGGCGGTCTCGTTTATCAAATTGTTCTCGAACGCGTAGCTCAAGAAAAATCCAATCGCGAAAATTATCGCGACCACGCCCACGCCGGTGAATATCTTGCTGCCGAACTTGAATTCCAAACCTTCTTCGGGTTCGGCTTTGCTTTCAACGGCCAAGCTTCCAACAGGAACGGCAGGGCTTTCCAAAGGAGGAGCCGGAGGCAGATCGGCTTCCGGCGAGATCCCCGTTCCAAAATTTCTTTGCGCCGAAAGATCGTTCAAAACAGGCTGGACAGCCGGTTCTTTTTCTTTTTTGCGGATATAATCGTTAACCCTTGCCTCAAGATCGCCGATCTTGAATTTCAAATAGAAAAAAGCGAATAAAGCCGCTATGGTCAAAATTATATTCCACATATTTTATTGAATTCCGTTAATTATGATCACTTCTGATTGGCTATTATCATACCACGGATCAACGGAACGAAAAATCCACAGACCGGTCCAGAGCTTTTTATTCTTTGCCCTTTGCCGCGCTTTCTCCGGCCAGACGGCCGGTGCTCCAGCAATTCTGCAAGTTGAATCCTCCGGTCAGGCCGTCTATATCTATGACCTCTCCGGCAAAGAATAAGTTTTCCATTATCTTGGACCTCATTGTTTTATGATCTATTTCTTTCAGGCTGATGCCGCCTTTTGTGGCCATGGCTTCTTCAAAACCCAAAGTGCCGATCGGCGTAACCTCTACGTTCAAAAACAATTTGGCCAAATTATTGATCTCAAGGCGGGAGATATTCCCGGCCTTTTTTTCGGGATCGATATTGACGATCGACAGCAAGACCGAAATGAATCTCCACGGCACCGGACCGACAAGGCAATTTTCAATCTCTTTGCCCCGCTTTTCGCTGAGTTTCTTTTCCAGCCCTTTTTCCAATTCCTCAAAATCGATATCGGGAAACAAATTGATGCCGATCTTTAATTGCCCCAAAGGCAAAGGACTGATCTCTTTGCTCAAATTCAAAACCGCCGGACCGCTTATTCCGAAATGAGCGAACACCAAGCTCCCCCTCTGGCTTTTTATTTTCTTGCCGCAGGAAGTAAGCTTCAATTCCACGCCGTCCAAAACCAAGCCCTGCAAACCGCTGGCCCATTCTTCGCTTAATTTTATCGGCACCAGCGACGGATATAATCTGGAAACGGAATGCCCGAGATCAGCCGCCCATTTGAAGCCGTCTCCCGTCGAACCGGTCAAAGGATAGGACTGCCCGCCTGAACAAAAAATATAATTTTTCGCGGCGATCCGGTCCCCCGAAGCCAAAACCAAACCTTTTATGGCGGATCCCCGCTTCTCGATATTTTTAACCTCCGATCCGTAAATAATTTCCACTTTGCCTTTTTTCAGATATTCGATCATCGCGTCCAGCACGTCTTTGGCTTTGTTGCTTTGCGGAAACACCCTGTTCTTGTCCTCGATCTTAGTTTTGACTCCCAGCTTTTCGAAAAGGCCGATCGTGTCTTTCGGGCCGAATTCTGAAAAAGCGTGGAAAAGGAAAGAACCGTTCTTGCCGTAATTCTCTGTCAATTTTTTCAGATCGAACTCGGCGTTGGCGAGATTGCATCTCCCGTTGCCGGTCAAAAGAAGTTTCTGTCCGGCCGACAGATTTTTTTCCAACAAAACAACTCTGGCGCCAAGTTCGGCAGCCCTTCCGGCCGCCATCATGCCCGCGGGGCCGGCGCCGATAACCGCGACGTCAAAAATATTTTCTTTGCTTGCTTGCTTGGCCATAATTTTACTTTTATTTTCCGTTCTTCCAATTAAAAGCGGTCTTTCTCTTTTCCAAAAAAGCCTTTCCGCCATCGGCCTCATATATTTCCCTCCACCAATATCTTCCCTGATAAAAACCGAATATCCCTCCCCAGATCAGGAAAATGGCGAACAGGTCGTTAAGGACCGAAGATATCCGGTCCATGCTCATCCCGAAGCCGTACTTATTAAAGTCTATTTCCAAAAGGCCGTTATAGAGCAATTTGAACAGGGCGGCCAGAAGGAAATGAAACTCGATGACCAGGAAAGAAAAAAGAGCTATATAAATTATCTTTTTCAATTTTTTGTTCATAGCCTTATCTTACCAGCAAAATGTTTTTGAATGAATAACCCTATGCAAGACTGCCGTTTTGAAAAGCAAAGCGGAGGTCTTGGCCGGCAAGATCGATCGGCTTCGCGCGGACTATTTTTCAAAATAGAAATAGTCGTCTATGCTCCTTTCTTGCTCGGTCATCTCTTCCAGTTTCTTTTTGAGAACTTTGTCTTCGGCCGGATGAGCCGTATGATAGCGGTATTCTTCGTAATTGCCGGGATGATCCATCAATTTGTAATTTTTAACTTCCCATATCTGGTTGCAAATGCAATTCAGGATATAGCGGTCGTGCGAGACAAGAATTATTGTTCCCTGAAACTGTTTCAAGACCTCCGTGATGATCTCTTTGCTGGGCAGGTCCAAATGGTTGGTCGGCTCGTCGAGCAAAAGCAAATTGACCTTTTGCAAAATGAGCTCGGCCAAAGCTACGCGGGCGCGTTCTCCGCCGCTCAAACTGCCGATCTTTTTGTAAACCTGGTCCTGCGTGAACAAAAGACTTCCCAAAACTTTCCTGACCTTGTCTCCTTTTTCCTGGGCTTTGGAACAAACCTCGTCCATAATATCCTTGTTCGGGTCCAGATCTTCATGAGCTTGGGCGTAGTAGCCGATCTTTATGTTCTCGTCCGCTTTGATGCTCCCGCCCATAAGCTCTTGCTTTTTTAAAATGCATTTCAAAAGGGTCGATTTCCCCGAACCGTTCTTGCCGATAATACCGACCTTGCTTCCCCAAAGGACTTCTATCTTTTGCGGAATGGAAAAAAGCAGTTTGCCTCCCGCGCCTATCTTCACGCTGTCCATTTTCAGCACTCTGGTGCAGGACTTCTCCACCTTGTCAAAGCTGATCCTGATATCCCTGTAATCGGCGGGAACCTCCTTGATCTCGATCTTTGCCAGCTGTTTTATCCTGCTCTGCACTCCCGCCGCCTTGGTCGCTTTAGCGCGGAAACGGTTTATATAATCTTCCTGCTCTTTCAAATATCTCTGCTGGCGCCGGACATCGTCTTCCATTTTTTCAAAACGCATCTTCCTCTCCTCGATGTAATCCGAGTACGAACAATAATATTTTTCCAGCCCGGTTTTGGTCAGCTCGAATATCTTGTCGCAGACTTTGTCCAAGAAATAACGGTCGTGGGCCACGCAGACGATCGCTCCGCTCCATCCTTTTAAAAAACCTTCCAGCCATTCTATGGTTTCGATATCGAGATGGTTGGTCGGCTCATCGAACACCAGCAAATTCGGGCCGGTGGTAAGCACCTTGGCCAAAGCCAGTTTTGTCCTTTCCCCGCCGCTCAAAGTCTGGATCTGCCTGTCCCACGATTCCCGGCCGAAGCCGAAATCCTCAAGCAAGGTCTTTATCGTTTCTTCGTAGCGGTAGCCTTTTTTCTTATTATATTTCTCGAGAACTCCAAGAAACTCTTCGGCCTCCTCGCCGCCAACGCCGCCGTCCTTTTCTTTGGCCTCAAAATAATTCTTTTTGGCGATCAATTTTTCCATCTGCGGATCGGCCGAATAGATCTCTTCGAGAACAGTGTTCTTTAAAGAATCCCAATGCGTTTCCTGCGGAAGGTATCCAAGCTTCAAGCCTCTGTGCCTGTCCACCCCTCCTTCGTCCGGCTCTTCCAAGCCGATAAGGATCTTTAATAAAGTGGATTTCCCCGTCCCGTTGGGTCCGGCGATGGCGATGCGGTCGTTGAAGTTCACCGCCATTTTCACGTTCGAAAACAGCTCGTTGTTAAAATACGATTTGGCGACATTCTTCAAAACGACCAGCGGCTCTCTTATCGGAGCCGATCCGGTTTTGTAAACGTCTTTTAAAATTCTCTCTTTGTCTTTATCTTTTTGCATTATATTCTTCCGCCTTCTGTTTCAAAATTTCAACAAAAAAGCAGGTTAGCTTTTTATCCTAAAACTGGCGATAAGCCAGCCCCTTAAAAGTTACCTGCCTCGCGTCGCCAACGGATATTGCGATATATTTCGATATTTTTGTATAAACATATCCGAGGACATCAATATAACACAAAACAGCCGAAAAACAAACACAAAACGGGTATCCGCCCCGTAAATTCGCGGGCTTCGCGCCAAACGGCATCCGCCCGAAAATTGATCGGCCGGTTATCTGTTGTCCCCCGCTCCGTGCAATTTTCCTCTTTCCTGGCGGGACTTCAACTTCTCGATGTTCGCTTGGGCAACGTCTTCAAGCTTCAAACCAAGCTCTTCGGCCAGATTGGCCACGTACCACAAAACATCGCCGAGCTCTTTGGCCAGCTCCGCCTTTTTTTCCTCCGAGACCACTCCGCCGTTGTCGCGGATGACCTTTTTTATCTTCTCGGCCACTTCCCCGGCTTCGCCGGAAAGGCCCAAGGTCGGATAGATAAAATTATTGTCTTTGTTCGGGTAAATGGCTGTTTTTCTCGCTTCCTCCTGATATTGGTTGAACTCCATAGATATAATGTTTAAAAATTTTAATTAAAACCTAAATTATTGTAGCATATTTTTTCGGCAAAAAAAGAAGGCTGCAAGATCCCATGGGGACGAGCAGCCTTATGCAAACGAAGGTTCAGCTTGCGCCAGCGGCAAGCGCGGAGCGATCAGGCTCGCGCGGCCTCGGCGGCTAAACCTATTATTTTGGAGGTCTGGCCCCAATCTAATTTTCCATTGGTGGCGGCCAACAAATGTTCTCCCTTGGACGAAGATCCGTTTTCTCCCAGAATGCAAACCAGCTTGCCGTCTTTGATGTATATCTCCATCCGGCTCTGATCGGCTATTCCGAGCAACGGGTCCGTTACCTGGGAAGCGGTCACCGTTATGCGATACTCATTGAGCTCGCGCCCTCCATAGACTATGACCTCTTTCTTCTTGGGATCGGCAACTATCTTGTATCCCAGATTCAATACGTGTCCCACGCCGTTTTGGGCGGACAGACTTCTGACAGGCTTCATTGTCTTTAAACCTCCTTGTCTAAATGAACTAAAACTCCCGAACTTGGTTCGGGAGTTTTTCATTCAAGGCGTATTTACTATCGCTTCAATGAAAAACTCCCGGGCCAAGCAATAAACCCAAAAAAGTAAAACCCGAATAAGCCCCAATAATTGCTCGATGATATCTTCAGATCGTTTGCCATAATGTTTGACCTTTTATAATTTTGATATTCCGCCTTTGCCCGTTCCCCTATAAAAACAAAAAAATTCTCGTTGTCTGGAGAATTTGCTATCGTTTTGATATTCTTTTAGCCGATATTACGAAACGAAAATTCCCAGACTGAATGAGGTTTGGCCGCTAAAATAAAACCAAAATGTTTGCGCTGTCCGGGTGGTTTTCATAATACAAAAATATATTGCCTTAAAATCAATTTCCAGTCAAGAGCCAAAAGCGTGATGTAATAATTTTCAATTTCTAATTTTCAATAAATGTTTCAAATCTCAATGTCCCAAACAAAGACAGCACCGCATTTTGTTTGAAAATTGAGTCATTGTAATTTTATTGAAAATTAGAAATTGAAAATTTATTTGAATTCGGCTCCGCCCTTGTCGTAAAAAACGACAAGGGCAAATTGTCAAATTGCCAAACTAATCCTTGACGCACCGGACCGAGAAGCCGTACGCCCGATAATCCGTATCCGCGGGGTGCACCCCTCCCGAATTGAAGAACAGAATCGAGGCACTCGTGCCACTCGGGCTGCTCGACCAGTAGTAGCCGACACCGCCCCGACTGTACAGCGCGGCATCGATGCGACCGCGGAAGCCGGCTAGCGGCAGTTTCAACGACGAATTAAACGCGCCAACACTGGTTTGCGGCGAAAAA
The DNA here is from genome assembly GCA_041652155.1 of Minisyncoccota bacterium. Lineage (GTDB taxonomy): Bacteria > Patescibacteriota > Minisyncoccia > Minisyncoccales > JAQTVQ01 > CAIMDX01. The sequence continues at coordinate 438 of JBAZHV010000030.1, read as the reverse complement.
TAACCCGCCACCGTCGCCCATTCCGGCTGTGTCGGCACATGCCAGCCGGTCGGACACGGATTATTTGACCCGCCGTTCGCGCCCGCCCAAAGGGTAGCTTGGTTCGGGCTTTGCGGCACGCGCCAATCATAAGGCGAATCGGCTTCCGTGATGAAATTGGCGTGGCCGGGAATATCGCTGGCGGCGTTGGCGGATGTCGTTCCGCTGTTGGAAACTTGGTGTCCGTCTGTCGGCCTGCCCCATTGGTAATAGTAACCGTAAGCGTCGCTATTATTGGCGGCAACATGCGTTGCTCCCAGGTTCCAAGCCAGCCAGCATTTACCGTCGGGGCCGACAACCGTACCGTAATCTATTCCGCCGGCTCCTGCCACCGTACTGACCCCGCAGGTGAACCCTCCTCCTCCCCAGCCTCCGAAATCAACCGGAGGCTCCGCAACC
>JBAZHV010000029.1:0-6537 GCA_041652155.1 Minisyncoccota bacterium | reverse complement strand
CATAAAAGAAATAAGCGACAGGCACAACGGCCGGAGCGTGAACATCTGCGGGACCGTTTCAACCATTAAAAAAATATTGACTAAAAGCGGAAAGCCGATGCTCTTCGTGAGTATGGAAGACAAGGCCGGACAGATCGAAGTTGTCACCTTCCCCGCTATTCTGGAAAAGAATTCCCAAGCCTTCGTGGAGAATAAAATACTGATGATCTCGGGACGCGTTGATTTTAAAGACGGCATGGCCAAGGTTATTTGCGATACCGCGGAAGAAGTGAACGAAACCTAGCTTAGCTCGTAGGTTGTAGCTGGTCGCTTGTAGGAGTCTCGCCTTCGGCGAGAAAGGAAATTATAAAATCCGCGGATATTATCCGCGGATTTTATTTGATTTTTGGAAAGCCCTACAAGCTACCAGCTACAACCTACAAGCTCGTTAGTTGGCTGTTGATAACCGGTATGGCGCTTTTGCATTAAAAAAAATAAAATGGAAGAAGATATATTCAAACGATCAATAACCATTAAAAACGATCAAGCCTAAAAATATGAGACAAAAAACGATACTGCTCTTAACCGCGATCATTTTCGCCTCCTTGCCTGCCGGCCCTAAAATTTTTGCCGCCGAAGATATCCTTCCGGCGGACGATGTCCAGAACAAAACCCTAACGGTTACGGTTGAAGATCTCCCCGGCGGAGAATCCGTGGCAGCTTCCGCCGAAGACGCTATCAGCCAATGGACAGCGTCACAGGCGTTGTCAATCGACGAATCCGCAGATCTCAAAGAGCTGGGAGTGGGCCAGCCAACTCTTTTGCCGGACAGCCCTTTCTATTTCTTGAAAAACTGGAATAGAAACATTCAGTCTTTCTTTACGTTCGACCAAACCAAAAAAGCCGAACTGCAGTTAAAGTTCTCCTCGGAGAAAATAGCCGAAGCTAAAGAACTCTTGAATCAAAAAAAAGAACAAAAAGCTTTGGAAACGATGCAGCAATCCGGCCTGAATTTTGAAAAAGCAAAGGACATATTGTCCCGGCAGCAAAACGGTCCGGGGACAGACCAGGCGCTGGAAAAAATGGCTCAAAAAGCGATAAGCCATCAAAAAATACTGGATGGCCTTCAAAAAGGATTGGCGCTGGACAAGCAAACCGAGGTCGAGATCCAGAAAGAGAATCTTGCTAAAAACTATCTGTCGGTCGAGGACCCCCAAAAGGTTCAGGAAAGGATCCAAACCGTCCTGGCAAACAGCCAAGGCAGCGACCTTAAAGAGATAAAAAACCTGCAGATATTAAAAAATTTCAAAGATGCTGCTCCGGAGAACATCAAAGAGAAGATATCCGCCATCAATGAAGGCCAGATCAAAAATTTAAACGCCAAGATGTCTTCGCTGGCTCCCGAAAAGGCCAAAGCTATCCAATCTTATCTCAACCAGATCGCCGGCAGCGAAGCTCAAACCCTGTCCGTGATATCAGACTTGAAAGATCAAAACCTTTCCTCCGCCATACTGGACAACGTCGACCAAGCCCAGGAAAAACTTGTCCAAAGATTGAACGGAAAGCTTGACCAAGCCCAGGAACAAAATCTTACCCAATCCTCCCAAAAGATACTGGAAAAACTTAATAACGGGGATATGGACAAAATGGAAATTTTAAAAAAGATGGAACAAACCGCTTCTTCCGGGGTCCTGCCCCAAGTGCTGGAAGCCGAAAACCAATCAAGGGACAAGCTTATCCAGAAAATGCAATCTATGACCGAAGATCAGCGCCAGCAATTTATTAAAGATCTGGCGGCGAATTCAAATATCACCACCCTCCAAATATTGAATGAAAACCTCGACGCCCTGACTCCCGAAAAAAAGCAGCAGCTGGAACAAGCTTCAAAAGAGGTGCAAAAAATGCTGAAAGGTTATTTGTCTCAAAGCACGACCACTGCCGAAGAACTTCAAAGCAAGCTCAATAAGGTCTTTGATGGAAGCGTTGAAGACCTCCAACTTTTACAAGAGATAACAAAAGGCTCTCCTTACGCCGCCCAGATAGACAAAGAAGCGATAAAAAGCATTGAAGGCAATATTGACCTGCAAGATCCCGCCGCGATCGAAGCCATTAAAAAACTGCTGGAGAACGGCGGCCTCGGGTCCAACGCTGCCCAGCTTCTCCAAAAGATCAATTCCGCCCAGCAAAACCTTGAGAGCCAGCAAGTTCAAGGCCAAACAGAATTAAAAATGGAAGATGTCGAAAAAATGCTGGATCAAATAAAAAAGGTTGAACCGCAAAAACCGGCTGCAACCCAGCCGATCCCCGTACCGACGACCGGCACGGCAGCAGGAATATCTGGGGGCGGTGCCGCTGGTCTTGCCAACCCTGCCTCGACCTACTGCGTCAAGTTGGGATACAAACTTGATATCCGCACCGGCGCGGAAGGCCAGACCGGTTATTGCGTCTTCGGCGGCGGCAACGAATGCGAAGAGTGGAAGTTCTACCGCGGAGAATGCGGCAAGGAATATAAAGAGAAAGCCAATACCCCAACGAATTCTACAATGGGCCGATAACAACTGGGAAAGACCTGAATCATTCACTTCCCGAACCGCCAGCTAAAACTGGCGGTTTCTATTGGCCTTGTTCCGCTATTGACAGGATAATACATTTATGTTATATATTAACCATGCTTCTTGACCTGGTCCAATGGACCGGGCAAAAAGCTCTAAGAAAGATCTACGATGATCTTTTAAAAAAATGAATAATAAATTATTTTATGTTTACGGCGTGCTCGTTGCATTTGTTTTCTCCTATTATATCCCATCATGGACAATTGTCCCTGAAACGGATGCCGCCACAGACGCTGCGGCGTTAACCGATTGCGCCAAAGACCTTGGTGCGGATTGCGACGAGAACGTCACAATCTACACCGTAGAGAACGGTAAGGTTGTCTCGAAAACTTCGGGACAACAGCAATCATCCGTGACAGTCAGCCAGCCGGTGGTCGAAGAGACATCTTTAAAGGTGTTTATCAACGACCACGTTGCCTGTTTCCAGGAGAATGGAAGCTGGGCGGATTGCGCCGACTAAGCGCAATCAAAAAAATCTTAGACAGGGCTTCGTGCTCTGTCTTTTGTATTTTATCTAACGAAAAATAAAAATGCCTTTCTAAACAGCCTCCTTTCTGCTAAGATTGGCCCTGTAACAAAGAATCTATGGAAAACAACCTCAAATATTTTATCATCACTCTCGGCTGCCAGATGAACAAGTCGGACTCCGAAAGGATCGCCGCCATGCTGGAGAAGAGAGGCTATCAGCCCGCCGCCAAAGAAGCGGACGCCGACCTGATCATTATGAATACCTGTTCGGTGCGCCAATCGGCAATGGACAGGGTTTTTGGTTTGGCTAAAAATCTGACCGAGATAAAGAAGAAAAATCCACGGCTCAAGACCGTGCTTACCGGCTGCGTACTGCCCGAGGATTTCAAAAAGACCCAAAAGATGTTCGATTACATCCTTTCCATCAAAAATTTGGCCCAATGGCCGGAGTATTTCGGACAGGAACAATTTTTTCAGGCTTTCGATATGACGCAAAAGGACTGTTCTTATTTCAACCAAAAACCCAAATATTCAAACAGCTATTCGGTCTTCATTCCCATTTCTAATGGTTGCAGCAATTTTTGTTCGTACTGCGCCGTCCCCTACACTCGCGGGCCTTTGGTATTGAGAAGCCACAAAGAAATAATGATCGAAGCGGAGAACGCCATAAACAACGGGGCGAAAGAAATCTGGCTGTTAGGACAAAACGTTAATGACTACAACGACAAAGGCATCAACTTCGCCAAACTTTTAAAAATGATAAACGAACTGCCTGGTAATTTTTGGATAAGGTTCACCAGCCCCCACCCGAAGGAATTTACGAGCGAAATGATCGAAGCCATCGCCCGCTCCAAAAAAATGACCCCTTATTTCAACCTGCCGATGCAATCCGGAGACGATGAAGTGCTTTCAAGGATGAGAAGATCATATAAGATCGGGGAATATAAGTCGCTGGTGAAAAGGATAAGAGCGGCTTTCTCCAGCCAGAGGCAAGGGCTGGAAAAAGAGCTGGCCCTTTCCACCGATATCATAACCGGCTATCCGGGCGAAACAAGGGACCAGTACATAAGCACTTTGAAAGCGATGGAAGAGGTCGGATACGATATGGCTTATATAGCCAAATATTCTCCGCGCCCCGGCACAGTCTCTTCCTGGCTGCCGGACAACGTGTCCCAGAAAGAAAAGGACACAAGATGGAAATATCTGACCCAATTGCTTGAAAAAACAGCTCTGGCAAAAAACAAAAAATTCGTCGACGAAACCATCGAAGTTTTGATAGACGAACAAAGAAAAGACGTCATCCTGGGAAAATCCAGACACTTCAAAACCGTTAAGATCAGGCTCCCTAAAGATAGCAACGAGAACTTCACCGGCCAATTCGTAAAAGCAAAAATAACAGCCGCCCTGCCTTGGGGCTTGGAAGGAGACCTGGCGTAATATAAAAAAGACCCCGCTGGGGTCTTTTTTCTTTGTGAAAATTTTACTTTTTCAATCCTTCCAGCTTGGAAGGCGGCATCCGCTCAAGCTCTTTAAGGCTGAATTTTGTTCTTATTTGAACATAATCCAGCTCAAAGTACTCCAAAAGCTTTCGGGCAGCTAGTTCATCTTCCATGGCCGGACCAGAATATCCTACTCTTTCGCCAGAGTGGCAGACCTCTCTTTGCCATCTTTTTTTCTTTCCGTTCCAGGAAAGAATATGGTCCATATCCGCTTCTTCATCATAATATTCTATACTGACATCCTTTTCTCCCTCCTCTCTCTCGACAGAACCAAAAAATGGAAAACGCATATATTTTATTTACTTTTAAAAAAACTTTCGACTTTCTGAAAGTTATAGTGTAAATAAGCGGCGAAGTCAACCGGGAATATGCAGACATAGCCTCTGGACAAAATACTCGAAGACCGATCTCAGCTTCAAAAAATTTTGACACCGGGCAGCGAAAATGTTATTTATTCTTGACCGCCTTAAAGGCGAACTAAGCCAGAAAGCTATAAGTTCGCCAAGCGCGAGCGCACATAGCTTCCTTTTAAAAATGAATAATTTAGATCTTAGGGTCCAAACCATAAGACAGCTTGATGCCATGGTTTTCCTTCATCCTGTTCCTATCGTCATCCAAAAAGAACCGGGCAAAAGAAGGATAGCCTGCTATGTCCGAGACGAAACCCCAAAAAAAATAGGGAAAGAAATCTATATGATGAAAAAAACGGCGGAAATGTATATCGTAGCTGATGAAGCGTACACGGAAGAATACTCTCCTATCGGAATAGCCGCTCACGAGGTCCGGCACAGGGTGCAACACGAAATGGAAATAGAACTGTTGCGGCCAAAAGACTGGATGAGAATGCCTCTGCCTTTGATGAGGAAGATAATGCTAAAAGATGTTGCCGTCTGTCACGATCCAAACCCGCTCGAAAGGGACGCCAGGCTGGCAATGACTTTCTGCCTGGCGGCCAAGCTGACCCTGCAGGAAATCGGCCAAATAATAAGCCAAAAAAATTTCCTTGTTGCAGCCAAGGATATTATTAAAGCTAGGAACAACCGTTCCTAGCTTTTAAATTTGAAAAAATTGGTATATTCTAAATTAGATATGAACGCTGGAAATAAAAAAATTATTGTTATTGTCGGGCCGACAGCTTCCGGAAAGACCGGCCTTTCGATCAAGCTTGCCAAAAAATTCAACGGCGAGATAATTTCGGCCGATTCCAGACAGGTCTATAAGCAAATGGATATCGGCACGGCTAAGATAACGAAAAAAGAAATGGAAGGCGTCCCCCATTATCTCCTCGACGTGGCTTCGCCGAAGAAAAAATTCACGGCCGCCCAATACAGAAAGCTGGGAATGAAAGCGCTGAATACCATATTCAAAAAAGAAAAACTCCCGATCGTTTGCGGCGGTACCGGATTTTACATCCAAGCTTTGATCGACGGCATCGTACTGCCGGAAGTAAAACCCGACTGGAAATTAAGAGAAAAACTTGGATCAAAAACCACGGAAGAACTATATAAAATACTAAAAAAACTCGACCCTAAAAGAGCAAAGACCATAGACGAGGATAATCCGCGGCGCTTAGTAAGAGCCATTGAAATAGTAACCTTAACTAAAAAACCAGTAGGAGAAATAAAAACGGATCCCCTGCCTTATTCGACCTTGATCATCGGCGTACAGCGGGAGCCGGAAAAATTGAAAAAACTGATCGAAAAAAGATTCAAAATTTGGCTGGAACAGGGATTCGTGAAAGAGATCAAAAAACTGCGGAAATCAGGAATTTCCTGGAAAAGAATAGAAGAGTTCGGGATGCATTACAGGGCTTTCGCCTTATGCCTGCAAGGAAAAATAACCGAGGAAGAAGCCGAAGAGCGATCGCTAAGAGAGCTCTGGCAATATACCAAACGCCAAGCAACCTGGTTCAAGCGCGACCAGCGCATAATATGGGTGAAAAATTACAAAGAAGCGGAAAAACTGGCAAAACAATTCCT
>JBAZHV010000028.1:0-6774 GCA_041652155.1 Minisyncoccota bacterium | reverse complement strand
GATTTCCCCCCGATCGAATCCTTAAATAAAATATTGGAAAAAAGAATTGAAAACGAATCATCAATTTAGCTCTAATTTTTGACAAAATAGCTGCTGTGTTGTATCTATTTATAAAGGTCCTGAGACTCATATGTCTAAGCTGTTTAACATACGAATAAAATGACGAACATTATTCCTCAAGAAACTGTTCAGTTTCTTGCCAGTGTATTTGTTTCTCTTCACGTAGCGATACTGGCCGTTATCTGGGCCAGCCCTCTTCTTAGAGAGGTGGCTATCAGCCGGAAACGGAAAGGCGACGTCTTGCAGCTCACAGCCCTCTATACGCTAGTCCTATTCATGGCTGTGAACGGATTAACGATCGAAATGTTGGCAAACATTACGCCCGTCGCAACCTATTCTTTGGCTGGGGCTATCGTTATCGTATATATCCTTCTGCATGCCGGTTTCAAAATCAGCATCCCGGAAGGTTGGCGAAAAAGGCTTCAATAGCCTTTTTGTTTTATAGGCGATCATCCTTGCTCTCCTCCTCCCAAAAACGGAAACCGCCATATGTGTGTATACATTACCTTTTGCTGTTGACATATTATTCGAATAGTATTATATTATTATAGCTCTTTCATAAACAAACTCTGGAGCTTCTTAAAAAGGCAAGGATATTTATCCGATCTTTTTTAAGGGGCTCCACCCGCAAAGGATATTTTTTGGCTCTTCTTTACGAAGAGCATTCATCGAGGAAATTATCCTCTTTAAAATTGACCTTTGCGGGGTTTTATAGATAGAAAAGCATGCGATGATAGATTTTTCATCTTTCTAGTATTGCCGACATCGCGGTCGACTTTCTCTATATGGAGTATATAGAGAAATGCTTTTCTCTTTTTAGAGCTAGGGCGCTTGGCGCCAGCTCGAAAAAACGCGCAATCTCCTAGGGATTGCGCGTTTACTGTTATATGGAACAAATACCCGAAATCACCACCGGGTATTTTTTATGGGCTTCTTAATATTGTCCCATCCATCTATTATTTTTTGACCGTTGATGTGGCCGGATTCAGGTCCGGATCGTAGTCGGGCGCTATCTGCCAATGGCGCAAGATGTATTCCGCCAGGTCATGGAACATCGGAGCCGAAGAGTATTCAGACGTTTTGGCTTTCGTAGGATTATCCAACTTCACCAAGATAACAAAACGAGGGTTGTAAGCGGGGGCAAAACCCATAAATGTCTGCCAAGTGTGATCGGAATAGCCGCTTCTGTTCTCTCCCAAAACGGAATAAGGAACCTGGGCGGTACCGGTCTTGCCGGCGATATAATAGCCGGGGATCTTGGCCAGATGGCCGTAGCCGTTCTCTACGACGTTGACGAGCATCGGAACCAGCTTAGAGGCGGCTTCTTGGCTGATAACGGTCCTGTAAGTTTGCTTCGAGAGAGCTTTTTCTTTGCCCTTCACGATCTCTTTTTCGACTATGCTCATGCGCTCCGGCATCTGGCCTTTGTTCGCCAGTCCGCAAAAAGCGCGGACTATTTGCAACGGGGTCATTTCCACCCCCTGCCCGAAAGAAGCGTTGGCAAAATTGACCTGGATATTGTTTTCCAATGATGTTTTTAACTGATTATTCTGCGAAGTGACCTCCCCGGCCAATTCAATGCCGGTTTTCTCCATAAAACCGAATTTCCTAAGAGAGTTATAAAAAAGCTGGTTCCCTATCAAGCTCTCCGCGTCCATAACTCCGACGTTAATGGAATATTGCAAACTCTCTGTCATAGTCCTCTCCCCCCAAGTCTTATGGTTATAATTCCAAACTCTATAGCCGCTGACCAACCGGTACCCTCCTTCATCGTTAAATTTGGTTTCCGGAGAGATCTTTCCCTCGTTCAAACCGGTGGCTATGGTCACGGGCTTGAAGATCGAACCGGGCTCGAAAGCAACCTGCGTGCATTTGTTGGAAAAATTTTCCATCGAAGACTCGCTGAATTTGTTGGAATCAAAATTCGGGTATTGGGCCATGGCGACGATATTGCCTGTGCTCGGCTCGGCCACCAGTATCTCTCCGGACTCGGACCCGTATTTTTCCAAACCAGCCTGCAATATTTTTTCGGCCTGAAATTGTATGTTGGGATCGATCGTCAAATAAACAGATGTTTCTTCGTCCGGAGATTCGCTCGCTCCTGAAAATAGAAAACCCCAAGGGGTTATCTTGCCTTCTTCCACTTTTCCCTCGCCGGCCAGGATATCATTAAAATATTCTTCTACGCCGTATTGGCCTTTTCCATCCCTATTTAAAAAGCCTATGATCTGAGAAGCGATAGTGCCGTTTGGATATATCCTTTTGTCCTGCCAAGCCACCTCGACGCCGAACATATCCAAAGCCTTGATCTTGTCCACTTCGTCTTTCGACAAATTGCTCTTGACGGTCTTATAATAACTGCTTCCCGTTTCGATGATCTTCAAAATTTCGTCTTCTTTCTGCCCCGTTATTTGCGCGATAGCTTGGCTGGCTTTTTTATTGTCTTCGATATCTTTATTACAGACGCGCAAAAAGGGCTCCTGGCTGGTAGTGGCGGCTACTATTTTTTCCCCGTCTTTTCCGGCCTCTTGCTTAAAATAGATATCTCCCCTTTTAGGTTTGATCTCCAATAAAGTGCTTTGCTGGTCCTGAGCCCGGGTTTTGTAAGCCTCGCCTTTGATAACCTGCAAATAGAACAGGCGCCAGATAATTCCGGCGCCGCAAAGAATTATTAAAAAAAACACTGTATTTGCCCTCCAATTCTTAGATGACATAGTTGTCTTTAGGCAAAAGCGGCGGCTATATTGAATTGTTAGCGGCTCTGCGCGACGACAGCGCCGGAAACCGCTACATAATCAATTCTGTCGATCTTTTGATAACCTAATTCGTTGAGCTTTTGCTCGTAATTTCCCAATGTATTGTTCCTTAAGAGCGCGGACTCCAGGCTCGCCACGTCTTTTTTTATGGTTTCCAATTTGCGCTGGCTCTCCCCGATCTCATAGCTCGCCTGCGCTATTTGGCTTACTTGGAAGATATAGCAAAACATCAAAGCTCCCAAAGCAGCGAATGACAGAGTTAATAAAATTTTGAATTGATTCTTTTTTCTTCTTGCCATTTTTTTGTTGTTTTAAACTCAAATTTTCTGCGCCGCTCTCAATTTCGCCGATCTTGCCCTTGGGTTCGCCCCGATCTCGGACGGACCGGGCGCTATCGGCTTTTTTGTTAAAATTTTTAAAACTTTTTTATCCGACGATTCTTTTAAAAATACTTTGACGATCCTGTCTTCCAGCGAATGGAAAGATATGACCGCCAATCTTCCGCCCGGGGCAAGGATATCCACCGCTTGGGGCAATGCTTTTTTCAAATTTTCAAGTTCCTGATTGACGGCTATTCTCAACGCTTGGAATGCTCTTGTCGCGAAATGGGTCTTTCCATGCTGATATCTCCCGGGCACCGCTTTTTTTATCGCTTCCACCAGCTGGAATGTGGTGGTGATGGATCTTGCTTGCCTCATGGCCACGATCTGCTTGGCTATTTTTTTGCTGAACCCTTCTTGTCCGTATTGGTTGAATATCATTTCCAGGTCCTCCTCGGTCCATTGGTTCACTATCTCTTCGGCTGTCAGGCCGTCCGGTCCGTAATTCATCAGCAAAGGTTCGTCTTTCTGAAAGGTAAACCCTTTGCCGCTTTCATCCACGTGCCAGCTCGAGAATCCAAGGTCGAAAATTATTCCGTTCACCGGGCCGAACTGTTTCTGCTCGACTATATTTTTTAAGTTGGAAAAGTTGTCGCAAACCGTTATTACTCTTTCTTTGAAATCGGCTGTTCTGGCTTGGACTGTTTCTATTTGCTCCGGCGTTTGGTCTATCCCCAGCACCTTTCCATTCGGTCCGGTCTTTTCCAATATCCTCAAAGTGTGGCCCGCATGCCCTATCGTGGCATCAATGAAATTTTCATTCGCTTGCGGGTTCAATTTTTCCAATGTTTCTTTTTCCAGTACCGAGATATGCATTTTTTAAATTTATATTCCTAATTCTTTTAATCTCTCGGCCATATCTCCTGCCTGGCTCTGGGTTTTTTGGGTGTATTCGTCCCACTTTTCTTCATCCCATATCTCAACGCGGTTGTATAAGCCGACTATCACCACCTTTTTGCCAAGCTTGGCATAATCTTTCAAATAATCGGGGACCAATACTCTGCCCAGCGAATCTATATCTACGTCCATGGCTCCGGCAAGCATAATCCTCGAAAAGCCTCTCGCGTCGGCCTGGGTCAAAGGCAATTTGCTCAATTTCTCGGCCAGCTCTTCCCAATCTTTCTGCGTATATAGGAATAAACAATTGTCCAACCCTCTGGTGATAATGGCTTTCTCGCCTAAAATCTTCCTGAATTTAGGGGGAAGGGTCAATCTCTTTTTCGCGTCGATGGTATAGGAATATTCGCCGATGAACATTGTTTTCTCTTGTGGTTACGTTCTTTTAGGGGTGAGTTATCCACAAAATGCCTTAGTTATCCCCACTTTTATCCACAGTTTTCTACTACACATATAATTTACCCCACTCAAGACACCCTGTCAAACACCTAAAAACACTCAAAAGGGCTTAAAAACAGGGCTTTTTCCACTGGCAATCCACAAAACCAAGTAAAAATAGTGTACGAACGGCAAAAAAGAGCCAAAAAGGCTCTGATCGAGCGCCTTGTTTTAGGTGCAGCAATCTCCGCGATCAACTGGCCGGGAAAGCATTCTCATATAAAAAACCTCTTTATTAAAAGAGGTTTTTGCCGTAATATATTTTGAGAAAATACTCTGATCTTTTTTGCTATCGATATTCTCGCGGGAATCATTCCGAAATAATCTTTCTTGCAAAAAATAAAATCATTGTTTCCCTTTCAGAGAAGTGTTGCTGACGATCACCTTGTAAAGTCCTTCCAAAAAATCTCCGCCGGCGTAGCCGATGATAAAAGCCAGCCCGGGCGAGACATATATTATGTCTCCTATCGAAAAACCGGCATTGTTCACCGCGGCTGCCACCAAAACCCCGACTATACCGGACAAAAACGCCATCGCAAAAAAATAAGGCAGGTTAAAGCCTGTATTTTTGTAAGAATATTGATGCTTCATAAAACCGATCAGGCCCCTTACGGCCCCTCCCCCAAAACCGGCTATTAATAAGGAAATATACATAAAAAGTTATCAAAAATTTTAGTAATTATCGCTTATGCTCTCTGGTTATTGAAATTAATTCTATAATAAACTACGCTTCAAAACAACGCAGGGAAATCCACAGCTTGACAATGTCTTTTAGCCAATTATAATGGGAGCTAGTTCAAATTTGCTTATTAGTTTTCGGCCCGCTAATCAATCATAATGGGCCCTAATAAAAAGGTCGATTCCCGCCCAGGGAACAATAAAAAGACTTGAGGTTCCAAAAGGAACCCCAGAAAAGAATTTAAATGCAAAATATAATGTTGTCCTTTGAAGAAAAATTGATCAACCAAACCAGCGGTTGGAAAAACAATCACGAAAACGTCACTTCCAGCGATGATGACGAAGAAGAAAAATACAATTACGACGACCTGGATCTCGACGATGATGACGACAGCGACGATGATACCGGGTTAGAGGAAGATGAAAGCCTGGAAAAATTAGCCGAAGAAGAGGAAGAAATGGATAATGACGACGGAGATAAAGACTGGTAAACGATCATTCGCCAAAAACCCCTCGATAAAGGGGTTTTTGGTTTGGGATAAAAACTTCTTTTTGCGAGAAGAAACAGATCGCCATCGGCCATCGGACCGTTATTTATTATTTGACTTAGCCTTTTAAAATGTTAATATAATCGCATAATAAATGGTTAACTTTTAAAAATATGGAAAATAAAAACGAAAACACAACTGCCGCCCCCGTTCCGGAAACAAATATCAAAAAGGATGCGCAGGGCAGCAAATGGAAAGGAGCTTCGATCATTCTGACCGTAGCCTTGGCCGCCTCTTTGGGCGCGCTGGGACTGTACATATGGAAGGTGGGCATAGGCCCTGTCGCCGCCGCCAACCTGTTGAACGGACAAGCCTCGGCTAAAAAAGCTGTAGATTATATAAATAAATATCTTATCCAGTCAACGACCACCCAAGCTTCCTTGAGCCAAGTAAGCAATACTCAAAACGTCCTTTATAAGTTTACTGTTGACGTTCAAGGCCAGAAGATAGACACATACGTCACGTCCGACGGCAAATTGCTATTCGCCCAGGACCCGATCGATCTGACCAAATCTCCCGAGGAACCTGCCGAAGTCAAATCGGAAGTTGATTCTATGGCTCAAACGGATGCCGTTGGCAGTTTCAGAGAACTGACCGATATGCAAGTCTGCCAGGAAAACGGCAAGCCGATAGTTTACTTCTTCGGTTCGGAATCGTGCCCCCACTGCAAATGGGAACAGCCGATCATCAATGCCGTGGTTAAAAAATTCCAATCCGCTGTCAGTTTCCACGAAAATATCAATAGCGATAAAGACCAAGATGTCTTTTTGAAATACAATATCGAGAATACCGTACCGACGGTCATCATCGGATGCAAATACTACCGCATAGGAACGATAGAGTCTCTCGGAGAAGAAGCAGAAACCAAAGCTTTGACGGAATTATTCTGCAAAGTGACCAACAACCAGCCGGCAAGCGCTTGCGGGAAATAAAACAAAGCTATGCCGCATCAAAAAACCTCTTTATAAAAGAGGTTTTTTGATGCGCGAAATCTTCTTTTTCTCGAATGCCAGATTT
>JBAZHV010000027.1:0-7462 GCA_041652155.1 Minisyncoccota bacterium | reverse complement strand
AAACAATCGCTGCCTATGAATGCAAATGGAAAGAAAGCGCGTCAATGCCCGTACCATTTAAAAATTCATATCCTCAAGCGACATTTTCCTCGATAACGACTTTGAATATAGTCGATCGGTTAAATAATTGAAAGGGCCAGACCCTTTCAACACGCCAAGCTGGCGGCTGAAAACGCAAACAAAAACTTCCGAAACTCCGGAAGTTTTTGTTTGGAGAGAGCTTGTTTTTGCGATCAACGAAGTATTTTTATCAAATGCGGTCTTCTTTTTTTGACCGCAGAATTATGCGTTGAGTTCGCTCTGTCCGTTGCAGTTTGTGAAATTACGTTCCCCATGCTGTCCGGATCAGGACGGGCTGCCGGGAAAAATTTTCGTTTCGACCGGTTGGGTTTGTTTCCGAGCCCGTAAAAAAGTTTTTCACATATTGACAAATGCACTCAATGGTCGAAAATGAAAGGAAGAAGAATTGGCAAACAGCGGTCGATTGTTTGCAGCGATATTTAAAATTTTAATTACATATTAAAATCAAAAATAAAATGGCCGCAAAAAAAACAGCTAAAAAAACTGCCAAAAAAGGCAAGAAATAGTTTTCTCGATCAGCCTCCTCTCTGAACAAAAGGAGGTTGATTTTTTAAAAAACCGTAATTGTAAAAAAATATGCAAATTATTTTTCGGCCCGATAAGGAGTTTTTATTAAGACCGGAGCTTGAAGATTTTTTCCGCCAGAAAATGGAAAAGCTGGAAAGATTTTTGCAGAATATCGAACCGGTAAAAATGGAGCTGAAAGTTTCTTTATCTTCCGACCGTTTGCGCAAAGGTAGCTCGTTCTCCGCCAGCGCGCAATTGTTCTTGCCGAGAAAAAATTTAAGGGCCAAAGGGGAAGGAAGGACGATAAGGGCCGCGATGATCGAGGTGCGGGAAGAGATGGAAGAACAGATCAAAAAATATATGACCCAGCCGGAGGCAAAAAAGCGCTCGGAAAAAAAGAAGCAGGAAGGAGAGGGATAGGAGCCGGCAGAAATAATTTGATCTAGATATCAGCTTATAACTTACACGGGTCCGAGCTGTGCTCTTCACAGGTCGGACCCGTGTATTTGCCCTTGGTTTGGAATACGGCCCGCGTTGGGCTTGACAGGAAAATAGAGATTTGGTATAGTATACACAGTGAGCGCAAGAGCTTTATATTTTATCTCAAAAAAATATCGACCAAGGCCCCACTCGAAAGGGGTTTTTATTTTCTTCGTTCGCTAGTCCTTCTGATTTTGTACTTCTTGAAGTTCTTGTATTGCATCAGTCTTAAAGAATGAATTCTAAACGGCATTATTTGAAGAATTGAAAAAATAAGCAGTACAAAATCAGCAGGACAGAAAATATCGAAAAACCAGCTCGCTCGGGCCGGTTTTTTGTTTGGCCGGAGAATTTTGTTATAATGCCTGCAATGATAAGTTTGGAATTATAAAAAAGACCTTATGGCAAAAACAAAAATTTCCGTTAAAAACATTAAAGAATATCTGCCCAAAGTCAAAGAAAATATTTTGTTGAAGGAGCACGCCACTTGGCGCATCGGCGGGCCGGCCAAATATTTTTTGGAAGCGGCAAAGGCCCAAGAGCTGATCGCGGCTTTGCAATTCGCCAAAGAAGCGAAACTGCCTTATTTCATTCTCGGCGGAGGCAGCAACATTCTTGCTTCGGATAAAGGTTTCAAAGGGTTGGTGATAAAAATAAGATTCTTGGATTTGGAGATAAAAGAGGAAGGATCGAAGATCAGCGTTCTGGCCGGCGCGGGATTGCAGCTTGGATTTTTATGCAATAAATTAATGGAGGGCCAAGCGGCCGGGATGGAATGGGCGGCGAGCATTCCCGGAACATTGGGCGGAGCTGTTTTCGGCAACGCAGGAGCGTTCGGGCCTTCAATGGCGGACAGCGTTGAATGGGTCGAAGTTCTGGAAATAAAAAACAAGAAGTGCGAAATAAAAAAATATCAAAACAGCGATTGCCGGTTCTCATACCGCTCAAGCGTTTTTAAAAAGAAGGCTCCGAATTTTGTTGTCATCCGCGCGCAGCTTTCGCTGGCAAAAGGGGATAAGGAGGCGATAGCAAAGAAGATGAAAGAACACGCCGATTTTCGCAGAGACAGGCATCCCCTTGATTTTCCTTCGGCCGGCAGCGTTTTTAAAAATTACGGCAAGGCCATAAAGAACAAAGAATTGCTGGCCAAGTTTCCGGATCTGGAAAAATTCAATGCCAAGAAAGAGGTCCCCGCCGGATGGCTGGTTGCAAGATCGGGGCTGGCGGGCAAGCAGATCGGACAGGCGCAAATTTCCGAGAAACATTCCAATTTTTTTGTTAATTTGGGCGGAGCGAGATCCAAAGATATGCGCGCGCTTATAAAATTAGCGCAAAGAAAAGTGAAAAAAGTTTTTGGAGCAAGCCTGGAAGAGGAGGTGATATCTTTGGGAAGTTAAAAGCGCAAAGCGAAAAGCGTAAAATAAGCGAGTGGAGGATGTGCGTATACGGGTCGGACCCGGTTACGTTTCAATTTTTAATTTCCAAACTCCAATTTTCAATGAATGTCCAAATTTTCAATGCCCCAAACATTTTGAGCATTAGAAATTGGAGGTTTGGAATTTGAGATATTGGGATTTCATTGAAAATTAAAAATTGGAGTTTGAAAATTATAACTAATATTCGTATTTTTAATTTTTTATACGAAAATATTTTGTCCACATCTTGACAAATATTTCCAATGATTGAAAATATGAGTAGGAATATTTTTTAAACGAATGAACATGAAAGCAAGTAGGTGGTCGTCTGCTTGCGTCGATGTTTAAAAAATTAAATAAGTCTAAAAAACTAAAAAAATGGCTACAAAAAAAGTTGCTAAAAAAGCTACAAAAAAAGTTGCTGCCAAGAAGACAGCCAAAAAGCCAGTCAAAAAAGCAGGAAAGAAGAAATAATTTTTATTTCTATCTTGAACAGCCCCCTCTCTTAACAAAAGGGGGCTGTTTTTTTATCTCGCCAATATAAAGTGGAAGGAGGCCTGTTTTTAAAATTCATTTTTTTTGATAAAATATTAACAATGAAATTTTTTCCTCAATTTTATTCCAGCAGGGCTTTCACTCTTATCGAGCTTTTGGTCGTGATCGCCATTGTGGGCATTCTGGCCGGGATGGTTGTCGTGAATATGTCGGGAGCGACCGACAGCGCGAGGGTGGCGAAGTTGAAAGTTTTATCTAGCTCGATAAGGAGTTCTTTTCTAATGAACCGCGTTTCGGAATGGAAATTCGATGAGGGATCGGGAACGAGTACGGCTGATACGGTCGGATCAAACGCCGGCGATCTTACCGGCCATCTTCCGACTTGGAAGACGAGCAATTGCATATCTGCCAATTGCCTCCAATTCAATGGGGCAAGCGACTACGCCGATTGCGGCAGCGGCGCGAATTTTAATTTTGGTACGGGAGATTTTTCAGCGGAATATTGGATGTACTACACAGGGACTACGGCGATCAATAATGTCGGCAACGCTTTGGGAAGATCTGCCAGCATGGGAAGCAGCCCCGGATGGTATAGCGGAATTACCACTTACGGCGGAAACGGATCCAATCTTAAATTGCTTTCTTCCATTACGAACGACGTGTGGGGATCCGGCAATCTCGAATCCGGCGCTTATTTCTCTCCGAATACTTGGCAGCATATCATCCTTGTAAGATCTGGAACGA
This sequence comes from Minisyncoccota bacterium, assembly GCA_041652155.1. GTDB lineage: Bacteria > Patescibacteriota > Minisyncoccia > Minisyncoccales > JAQTVQ01 > CAIMDX01. The sequence continues at coordinate 3,740 of JBAZHV010000027.1, read as the reverse complement.
CCTTGAAACATTATCGGAACGGCGTCCTCGACGGTACTCGCACCATTGCGGGAGTTGGCGCAAATGTTGATAACGGTTTATCCTTTACTATAGGAAGGACGGCAGGTTCTTCTATCAATGCCTCTTTCGACGAGGTTCGGATATATAACGTTGCCGTCACATTATCTCAAGCCCGCGAAAATTATCTCGCCGGTCTTGATCAGCTTTTAGTTAATGGACAAATTACAAATCAAGAGTATCAACAAAGGTTATCCGACCTAAATTTAACTTATGCAGCCAATAAATAACCGCCAATCCAAAACGCAAAAAGCCTTCACGCTCATCGAGCTTTTGGTCGTGATCGCCATCGTCGGCATCCTGGCCGGCATGGTCGTGGTCAATATGTCGGGGGCGACGGACAGGGCGAGGATAGCGAAATCCAAAGCATTTTCTTCTTCTCTTCGCAGCGCCTTATTGATGAACCGTGTGTCGGAATGGAAACTTGATGAAACGTCTGGCACGGCTGTCGCAGATACGGTTGGGACCAACGTCGGTACCTTGGTTAGCAGCCCGGCGTGGAGATCGGGGACGGATTGCGTATCGGGAGGATGCCTGGAATTTGACGGAATAGACGATATGGTCACGATGCCCGTGGATATCAACGGTAATTGGTCCATAGAAGCATGGGCAAAATTTGATACGATACCGGGCAGTTCCAAATATCCGATGCTTTGGGGAAAGCAAACAGATTATACCGGCTATTCTTTGGCCTTCAATGGCAGCGGGGGAATTTATTCGTTCGCCGGCAGCGGAACTAATTGGATCGAGGGGCCGGTCCATTATCCTTCTGCTGGAGTTTGGTACCATTACGCGGGAACTTATGATGGTTCTTATTTGAGGCTTTACGTCAACGGCGCTGAATGCGGAACGAAAAAAGCATGCACGACCAACCCGCCTTTGAATAACGCGAGCGCCGTGATCGGAAGGCATTACAGCAGCGGAGGCTATGGCTTTATAGACGGAAAGATAGACGAGGTCCGGGTTTATAATTCTGCCTTGGCGGCTTCGGTTGTCAGATATGAATATCTGGCCGGAGTGGAAAATCTCTATGCTTTCGGCCGGATCAATGGAGAAGAATATCAACAAAGATTATCAGAATTAAATTCAACCTATGTCGCAAGCAAATTTTTACTCTGATCGAGCTTTTGATCGTAATCGCGATCATCGGCATTCTGGCCGGCATGGTCGTGGTGAATATGTCGGGAGCGACCGACAGCGCGAGGGTGGCGAAATCCAAAGCATTTTCTTCTTCTCTTCGCAGTTCTTTGCTGATGAACCGCGTGTCGGAATGGAATTTCGATGAAGTTTCCGGCACTTCTGCCCTGGACGCCTGGGGATCCAACCCTGGGACCTTGGTCAACGGTCCGGTGCGCAAGTCTGGCTCGGACTGCGTGTCGGGAGGGTGCCTGCAATTCGATGGGACAGACGATTATGTCATATCGAATGTTTCGATATCGTCATCGGATTCTTATAGTATAGAGTTGTGGTTCAAATCATTTGGCAATACTTCCGGGAAACATATTTTTGAGGGAAATATTTTATCATCTCCATCTCTTGAAGGAACAGATTCGACTTATAGATTTTATATCGGGAATACCGCTCCAGTGGAGATAGGAGCTATATCTGTCGGTAGATGGTATCATTTTTTCGGTACATTCGATAAACCAACTGGAACGAGGAAGGCGTATTTTGACGGTAGATTAATGGGAACTAATATCAGTACCGTAAGTGATAATATGGCTATTTTTTATCTTGCTTCAAGAGGCGGGTCAACTAGGTTTTTCAATGGCAGCATAGATGAAACCCGCATTTACAACGCCGCCCTGCCCGCCGCCGCTGTCCGCGAAAATTATTTTGCCGGCTTGGAAAAACTTTTGGCTGGAGGCCGGATTAACGAAGAAGAATACCAACAAAGATCATCAGAATTAAATTTAAGTTATGCAGCCAAATAGCACCCGAAAAATTAAAACAGGCTTTACCCTCATCGAACTTTTGGTGGTCATAGCCATTGTGGGTATTTTGGCCGGGATGGTCGTGGTCAATATGTCGGGAGCGACCGACAAGGCCCGTATTGCCAAAGGGATAACCTTTGCCGCAAGCATCCAGCGCAGTATGGGTTTGAATTGTTTGGGGGAGTGGACCTTCAATGACCAGACGGCGCAGGACACTTCCGGTCAGGGCAACAATGGAACGGTTAGCGGAGGAGCGTCTTATTCGACAGATACTTCTTCGGGAATCGGTTTGGCCGGACAGTATTCGATCAGCTTTGACGGAACGAACGGCTGGATGGACACGGGAAAAACATATGATTCTATCGGGCTGAGCAGTGAATATACTGTTTCGGCTTGGGTGAAGTTCAATAATGAAACTGCCAGCTGGATGGGTGTGGCTGGGGACTGGGGCGGCGGAGAGCATATCCATTTTGGCCGTCATAGCACCAAAGTTTTTTCCAACCATATCAATGTCAACAGCGTTCAATACGATGCCATAGGAACCACTCCGATCAAAAGCGGTGTTTGGTATTATATTGTTTCCACGGCTAAACTGGGCGACAGTATGAATATCTATGTCGATGGATCATTGGAAAGATATACAGCGTTGCCTTCGGGGACATTGAGCGTGAGTACCGGGAACCTAGCGATAGGCAGGCCTTACTCTTCGGTCAACAGCTTTCCGCTGAATGGTTCCATCGATGACGTCCGGATATATAATCAGGCCGCAACTATTTCCCAAATCCGTGAAAATTATCTCGCCGGCCTGGAAAAACTTTTGGTTGCCGGGCAAATTTCCGCGCAAGAATATCAACAAAGATCATCGGAATTAAATTTAAGTTATGCCATCAGCAAATAACCGCCAATTCAAAACGCAAAAAGCCTTCACGCTCATCGAGCTTCTTATCGTCATCGCTATCATCGGCATTCTGGCCGGAATGGCGGTGGTGAGCATGTCGGGGGCGACGGACAAAGCGAGGATTGCGAAGGGGATAACCTTTGCCGCAAGCATCCAGCGCAGTATGGGATTGAATTGCGTGGGGAATTGGGGATTTGATGAGGGGTCTGGGACCAGCGCCATCGATCTGTCGGGCAGCAACAGCACGGGAACCATTATCGGAGCGTCACATTCCACGACCACGCCTTACGGCAACGGGATAGCCGGACAATATTCATTGAGTTTCGATGGCATTGATGACAAGGTTACTATTACAAGCCCTGCCACGGCAAGAGTTGACGGTCAGCCGATCAGTGTTGCGGCATGGGTGTATTGGCGCGGCAGTACGGGATACCAAGATATCGTCGCCCAAAGGGAGCCGCATAACTGGATATTCTATTTGCACGGCAATAACCATGAACTAAGTTTTCACGGCCTCGGACAATACAGGTCAACTTATGTTATGCCTCAAGATCAATGGAAATATGTCGTGGCCACAGTGAACGAGACAGGCATATCAAAGATATATGCCGACGGACAAGTGGTTTATACGAATCCAACATATGTTTATGCGGTATCGGCTACGTCCGAGTTGAAGATCGGTTCGCAAGGATCAAGCGAATATTTTAACGGTTTGATCGATGACGTTCGCATTTACAATTCCGCCCTGCCCGCTTCCGCTATCCGCGAAAATTATCTCGCCGGCCTGGAAAAACTTTTGGCCGGAGGCCAGATCACAAAAGAAGATTATCAACAAAGACTAGCCGATCTGA
>JBAZHV010000026.1:0-9459 GCA_041652155.1 Minisyncoccota bacterium | reverse complement strand
AATGACAAGTTTTTAACTGCACAACGCACACCTTTACCCCCCCATCTTTTCGGCTAAAATGCGTTGTGCCAAGCCCGATTCCCAAGCCGGCTGCCCCTTTGCGAGGGAAGCCCCGGAAAACAGCAGTTTGGAGGGGCGAAGTGAGCTTAGTCGGGGGCAGATTAGCTATCCATTTTTAGTAAAATAGGTTCGAGCTTCGTTGTAGAGATTCACAACAATCAAATTTTCGGGTAAAAGCCCGATTTTTTGTTGCGCGGCGGCTAACGCCGCCCATTGTGTTCTATCTGCCAATTTTGCCGGGCAGAAATTTTTGACACGCCTTATGTTTTTTAGTATAAATTAGGGAAAGTTTGCTTTGACAAAGAGGGGCAGATCCCTATTATCGAAGCATCTCTTAAAAAGGTTTGATCAATTATCCGTAAGTATCCTGGCTAATCTTAATTTGGCTGACACCAAATTTTTCGACTTAGTCGTCATTTTTTAATATATGATTTACGATGCAGCCATTATCGGGGCCGGGCCGGCAGGGATAGCAGCTGCTCAGAAAATGCTATCAAACGATAAGAAAGTCCTAATAATAGAAGCAGGTACTTCGAACAAATTCAGGAGATGCCCTGTTCTTTTTGGAGGAAGAGGGTGTGTGGGTTGCGGCGGGAATTGTCAGATAATCAGCGGAGTAGGCGGAGCGTGCAGCTCCGTCAGTTGTGGAATATTGTCGAAACATCCTGCCGGCAGCGGCTTGAAGAAGCTGCTAGGCAAGGAAACGCTAATGGGCCTGGAAAACCAGGTTTTGGAATGGCTTGGAGACACAGGAAATAATATTTTTAATGTCGTTGAACCGAATATCGACCAGCAGATATATCGATTATCGAACAATGAGGATATAACAATAAAGACTTATCAGAGTTTGAGCGTGGAGGGAGAAAGATTTGAAAATTTGATGAATAATTTGCTCGATAATGTTACAAGATTGGGCGGCGAAATAAAATTTAACCAGAGAGTCAAAGATGTAGTCGGCACTGCTGATAATTTTTCCATTTTCACCGAAAAAGGAGACGTATATACCGCCAAAAATGTTATTATCGCTACGGGAAGAGCGGGAAACAGCGAGATGTTGAGATTGATGGAAAAAATGGGAGTGGGAATAAAGGGAATAGGCGGTTACATCGGCGTCAGATTTGAAGATAGAGCAAGCCAGGCCCTTGTGGATTTGAGAAGTAAAGTGCTCGACCCTAAATTCAAGAGAGGAGACGCTAGGCTTTTTTGTTTCTGTCCGGAAGGAAAAGTTGTAGCGATGAGTGTGCCCAACCGTTTCGCAGGCAAATCTATCGACAGCACGGAAGGATGCGTATGGGAAGGGTCTCCTTGGGGCAATTTTTCCATCCAAAAGGAAGCTTTTTTCGACAGCGCTTCCGCCTACTTTGGCTGGGAAGAGTCTTTTGTGAAAAAATATATGAAGATATCGAGAGGATCTTTGATTGGCCAGTCTTTAAAAACAGCCATAGAAGATTCCGTCCCGGAAGTCACTGATTCTAGCATCAGTAAGAGGTATGTACCCGGTTCAGTGAAAGAGCTGCTTGGATCGGAGCTGGTTGAAGAGATGATAGAATTTTTGATCAATATAGATAATGTTTTCGATAATCAGATCATTACGAAGGAATGTCATGTTTTCGCCCCCGAACTTCATCTATGGCCTAGGATATCCGTCGATAAGCATTTGCGTGCCCAGAGAGGAATTTATGTGATCGGGGATGTTTCTGGAGTAGCTCGTGGCATAATGCAGGCCCAGGTTATGGGTCTACGGGCAGCGGAAGGAGTATTAACTAAATAATTAATATAAATTTATATGCCTAAAAATATAAAAAGCGTGCTGGTTGGGCTGGGTGTGATAATTTTGCGCAAAGACGGCAAGGTTCTGATCGGCAAGCGTAAGGGTAAATTTGTACCAGAGTATTCGATACCGGGAGGCCACTTGGATGTTGGGGAAACATTTGAAGAGGGGGCCGCTAGGGAAGTGAAAGAGGAAACAGGAATGATGGTCAAAAATCTTAAAGTCGTCAGTGTCTCCAATAACTTGGAGACTTACAGGAAGACTGGCCGTCATTATATTTCCGTGAATTTGTTGACTACCGATTTCGAAGGAGAACCAACCATAATGGAGAAAAATAAGTGCGAAGAATATTTGTGGTGTAAACCCAATGAAGTTCCTGAGCCACATTTCGAGGCGAGTAAGAGAGGGCTGGAAATGTATTTTAGCGGCAAGGAGCGGAGAATAGGATAAACGACACGACAAGAACGGCGGCGGCTAACGCCACCCATTGCGTTTTTAGCGGCTTTATAATAGAACGAAAGAATGGATGGCGAGTTAAAACTTGAAGATTTGGGATACAACGAATTTTTTGAGTCTGGCCGTAAAAATTTGAAGCTGGACGGTTTTCCGGTCGCGCGGGTCATCGCCGAGTATAAAGAAGCTTACAGGGTTAAAAATACTACCGGAGAATATCTGGCCAAGATCACCGGAAAACAGATGTTCGATGCCCTGTCGAGAGAGGATTATCCCGCAGTGGGCGATTGGGTGTCCATCACCGATCTGGGCGAAGGCCAAGCGGTGATCCATAAAGTACTGCCCAGACAAACGATTATCAAAAGAAAATCCAGCGGCAAGAATGAAATTCAAATAATAGCCGTGAATATCGACGTGGCGTTTGCCATTGAATCTGTGGACGGGGACTATAATTTGAATCGTTTTGAAAGATATTTTGCCATCGCCAATGACGGCGGCATAAAGCCTGCTATCATTTTAAACAAGACAGATTTGATATCGAAGGAAGAGCTGGAAATAAAAATAGCCCAAATAAAAAACAGGTTCGGCGATATTGATCTCATCCCGACCAGCACCATAACGGATGAAGGATTGGATGAGCTGAAAAAATATATAACCAAAGGAAAAACTTATTGCTTTCTTGGATCGTCGGGAGTAGGGAAGTCATCCCTGATCAACAAGCTGATCGGCGAAAAAATTATAAATACCAAAGAGATAGATCTCCGCACCGATCGCGGAAGGCATACCACCACCGGCCGGGAAATGTATTTTTTGAAAAGCGGCGGCATTGTAATTGATAATCCGGGAATGAGAGAAGTGGGGATGGCGGACGCAAGCTCCGGCATAGACGATCTATTCGATGAAATAGCCGCGCTGGCTAAAGAATGTAAATACGCCGATTGCACGCATACCCGCGAGTCGGGATGTAAAGTGCTGGCCGCGATAAAAGCCGGCAAACTGGATAAAGACAAATACGATAACTACGCCAATCTGAAAAAAGAGGCTGAATATTATGAATCGACCGAGCTTGAAAAAAGGCAAAAAGACCGCCAGTTCGGAAAATTCATCAAAACGGCTAAAGAACAGTTAAAAAGATACGGCCATAAGGATTTTTGATACAACAGAACGCCCGTCGGGTTGTTTATGGCCGATTGTCCAATAACCGTAATTTTATCAACAAAAACCGCTTCCTTTTGGGAAGCGGTTTTGAATTAGTTCACTATTTCTATATAAGTCCTTTTTACTCCGAAGTCGGTGGCGGCTTCGTGGGAGGGGAACCAGAGGTCGAATTGGTATTTGCTTTGCTTGGCGTTCATTCTGTCTTCAACCGTGAATACCTTGTCTCCGTATATCTCGGGGATCCTGATCTTGGTCCCGAATGGCAATAAATTGTTGGCCACTATTCCGTCTCTGACAGCTGTTCCTTGAGCCGTAACAAAGGGAGTATCATCGCATTCTTCAACGGTAGAGGAGTAGGCGGTCAAAACGGCGTTGAGTTTTATAGTACTGATGCTCTCGGAGGTCTCCGTTCCCGCCGGGTTTTCGGCAAGGATATCGGAAGCTACGTATGTCTTGGGAATTTTTATCGCCGCTGGGTTCATGCCAAGGATAGGAGAATTGGCGGCCAAACTATTGAGGATGCAGCTTTTTTCAAGAACAAGGCCGTACGATTTATATTCAATATCCTCTTCGGGGTTCGTCAAAGGTTTAGCATCTCCTATGTTGAGACTTAAAAACGGAAGGCAGAGCAGGGTAACCAGGGCAATACTTATTAATTTGTAGTTGGTACACATTATAAAATAGTTCCTCCAGGTTTTTTGTTCGCAATCCGCCCGACGGGGGATAGCTATCCATTGGAGCGTTCATCTTCTCTGTTAGATCGGATCAACGTTTGCTTGGAATAAAAAAACCTCGCGTGCCGGAGGTATGGTCCATATTATTATATAACCTTCAAACCTTGTCAATAGCTGTGAAACAAACATGGAACAAAAAGGCTCCTTCGGCAATTTTGGTTCGGGAGTGTTTTTAAGTTCGGGAGCCTTTAGAAAACTATTGATTTGAAGATTTTTTTGTGTTATAAAAAGCTTGTTATGAAAACAGAAGAAACCCCAAAAACAATCGATACGTTTAGAGTGCCCCAGAAGGGGGAAATTTTGGAAGGCACTATAATCGCCCAAGACGGCTTAGCTTTTTTTGTCGATTTGGGGCCAGGCAAAGTTGGAATAGTCTTTGGCTTGGAATACCAAAAAGCGAGGAGCATCTTGAAAAACTTAAAAGCCGGAGACAAAATTTCGGCTAAAGTTAAAGAAGCCGAGAACGAAGAAGGCTATGTTGAGCTTTCCTTGAAAGAAGCGATGGAAGAGACCACCTGGGAAAAGATCAGGGAAATGAAAGACAGCCAGGAGGTTTTCAAAGTGAGAATTTCCAAGGTGAACAAAGGAGGGCTGATAACGGAGATTTCCGGTATCCCGGCTTTCTTGCCGACCTCTCAATTGTCCCCGGCTAATTTCCCTAAGGTTCCGCAGGGAGACAAAACAGAGATATTGAAAAAACTCCAGCTTTTTATCGGCAAAGATCTTATGTCTAAAGTTTTGGATTACGATGACAGAGCCGGACAGATCATTTTGACCGAGCAATCGCAAGAAGGGGAGAATATCCAGAAAGCCATCCAGGAATTGAAAGTCGGCGATGTCGTTGAGGGAGTTATCTCGGGAATTGTTGATTTCGGCGCTTTTGTAAAATTCTCGCTGACAGAAGCTGAAGAGTCCGATCAGGCCGCTCCGTTATTGGAAGGCTTGGTCCACATTTCGGAACTTGACTGGCAGTTGATCGAAAATCCGTCACAGGTTGTAAAGATCGGCCAAAAAGTGAAAGCCAAGATCATCGATATAGCTCAAGGAAGAGTATCTTTGTCTTTGAAGGCTTTGAAGCAAGATCCATGGCAAGAGCTTAAGTTAAAGACAGGGGATGAAGTCAAAGGCACGGTAGCCAAATTCAACCCTTTCGGTGCTTTCGTTCAGTTGATCCTGCCCCAGAAAGAGACCCAGCCAAAAATACAAGGACTTATTCATATTTCTGAATTCGGCACGGAAGAAAAGATGAAAGAAGCTTTGGAAATAGACAAGGAGTACAATTTCCAGGTTTTGAGCTTTCAGCCGCAAAGGCATTGGATGTCTTTAAGGCTGAAATAAGCTAATTGCCGCGCGTTTTGCGCCGTATAGCTGTTGACCCTCCGTCCGTTATCGCTGCGTTGCGGACTGGCTTCATACTCACGCAGCTGCGTAGGGCATTCCGCCAGGTTAATAAATCCGTTCTCGTTCTAAAAGCGGTATATTAAAATTCGCGCGGAGAGAAGATGCATCTTCTCTCCGCGCGTCAGCAACTTAAATTATGAAGGCTCCAAAAGGGTTGGTTTCCAATTTAATCAAAAACGCTCTTATCGTTTCTTTGATCTTTTTAGCTTTGGCAGCGGTGTCGGGCCTTTTTGGCTCATCGACCGAGCAAGCTCCGGCCGAGATATCCATAACTCAATTAGTGCGCGATATTAATCAGGATGGCAGGATCAAGGAGATCACTGTTACTGGCGACAAGGTAAACGTCATTTATACTGATGATACTAAAGCGGTCGCGAAAAAGGAGGTAGATTCTTCTCTTTCCCAAACGCTTGTCAACCTTGGAGCGAACAAAGATAATCTGGCCAAGTTCAATTTTGAAGCGAAGGAAGATAACAGCACTTGGTCATGGCTTGCCCCTCTTTTGATAAGCGGCCTTTTGCCCATTCTGCTTTTGGGAGTGTTTTTCTTTATGATGTTCAAGCAGGCGAAGAGCGGAGCGATGCAGACCTTCGATTTTACAAAAGCTCGCGCCAGGCTTTTTGGAGCGGAGGGCGGCCCGAAAGAAGGAGTCACTTTCAAGGATGTCGCAGGATTGAAAGAAGCCAAAGAGGAGTTGGAGGAAATAGTGGATTTTCTTAAAAATCCTAAAAAATATTTGCAAATGGGAGCCAGGATCCCGAGAGGAGTTTTGCTGGTCGGTTCTGCCGGAACAGGCAAGACCTTGCTGGCGAGAGCCGTCGCGGGCGAAAGCAAAGTTCCTTTTATCTCTATCGCGGGATCTTCCCTCGTCGAACTTTTCGTGGGAGTGGGGGCCAGCAGAATAAGAGATCTGTTTGTTACCGCTAAGAAACATCAGCCTTGCTTGATATTCATTGACGAACTGGACAGCATCGGCAAAGTGAGAAGCACCGGCATCAGCGGCGGGCATGAAGAAAGGGAGCAAACCCTCAATCAATTGCTTACTGAAATGGACGGCTTTGAGCCGAATGACAAGCTTATCATCTTGGCCGCCACGAATCGTCCGGATGTTTTGGACCCGGCATTATCAAGGGCGGGCCGTTTTGACCGCAAGATAATCTTGGATCTTCCCGATGTGAATGAAAGAGAAGAAGCTTTAAGAATCCATAGCCGCGGTAAACCATTGTCTCCGGATGTTACCTTGAGAGAGGTAGCGGAAAGGACCCCCGGATTTTCAGGAGCTGAATTGGCCAACGTCGCCAACGAAGCAGCCTTATTGGCCGCGCGCCGCAACAAAACCCAGGTTTTTCAGAGAGAATTTTTGGAATCGATAGAGAAGGTTTTGCTCGGGCCGGAAAGAAAGAGCCATATTCTATCCGACAGGGAAAAGAAGATCACCGCTGTCCACGAAGCGGGACATGCTTTGGCCGCCACGCTTTTACCGTATTCACAACCCGTCAGGAAAATTTCGATAATTGCCCGAGGCATGGCCGCCGGTTACACTTTAAAAATGCCCAAGGAGGCCAGCATGATGAAGAGCAGATCGGAATTTATGACCGAATTGTCCGTGCTGTTGGCGGGACGATGCGCGGAGAAATTGGAATTTAACGAAATCACTACCGGAGCAAGCAACGATTTGGAAAAAGCTTCGATGCTGGCCAGGAAAATGGTCAAAGATTACGGCATGTCCGCTCTCGGCCCTATATCCTTCGGGGTCAAGGAGGAATCTCCGTTCTTGGGCCAGGAATTTGAATCTGCGCGCAATTATTCCAATGAGATCGCTTTTAAGATAGACCAGGAAGTCGAAAAATTGATAGAAGAAGCCCAAGATACAGCTCAGGACATTTTGACGAAGAATAGAAAGGATTTGGACAATATCGCAAAAATTTTAATAGAAAAAGAGACAATAGAAAGAGAAGAGTTTGAAAGAATGCTTTCAAAGAAACCCGTTAAAGAAACGGCGGGAAAAAAACCAGTTGTTAAAGCGAAGAAAGGAAAGTACTAATTTTATTCAATCGGGCCGGCCGTTTTTTACCGGCCCGATTCGCGGGCGCATAGCTCAGTCGGTTAGAGCACCACTCTTATGCCGAAAATATTCAGAACCCGATTTATGGGCGCATAGCTCAGTCGGTTAGAGCACCACTCTTATATCCAATTTTTAAAATCTGATATATTATGGGCGCATAGCTCAGTCGGTTAGAGCACCACTCTTATAAAGTGGGGGTCGATGGTTCGAGTCCATCTGCGCCCACCTAAGAAGATTTTAAAAATTGGATGCGCCTCGCACCACGTAGGGTGCGGGACATAAAGTGGGGGTCGATGGTTCGAGTCCATCTGCGCCCGCAATGTAAGGGTTCTGAATATTTTCGGCGCGTCCCGCTAGCGAGCGGGACATAAAGTGGGGGTCGATGGTTCGAGTCCATCTGCGCCCCTCGCAGAGATATTGGCGGCTTGGCCATTCGGGTCGTGTTGCAAGAACAGGCTTCGATATATGAAAAATCGGCGGAAATCCGCAGGGGGGGGCTGGAAATTTTTGGGAATATAGGTTATTAAAGATATGTGAGGTTTTTGAGGCGGCGGAAAGGCTCTGGCTTGGCAATCATCCTTGGACCGATTAAAAAGGGGCGGTTAGCTCAATGGCTGAGCGTTCGCTTGACGTGCGAAAGGTTATAGGTTCGAGTCCTATACCGCCCACCGTAGAGAGAAGCAGGGAAAGTCGATATAAACCATTATAGGCGATCTGTCTGATGCTTAGACTATCCGGCAAAAGCCGGCTGTCGTTTAGAAGGTTTTTAGCTAATAGAAATTATAATTAATTTAATAAAAAAAGTATGTTGTCGAAAGTAGAAAAATTTTTGCAGTCCTACGAGAAAAAAGATCTGCCCGAGATCCAAACCGGCGACACCGTTCGCGTTCACCAGAAGGTTAAGGAGGGGAGCAAAGAGAGAATACAGATATTTGAAGGTTTGGTTTTGGCGCACAAACACGGTAAAGGAATATCTGCAACCATCACTGTACGCAAAGTCGCTTCCGGAGTAGGGGTGGAGAGGATCTTTCCGATCCATTCGTCCGTTATTGAAAAAATAGAAGTGACAAAGAAGAGCAAGGTCAGAAGATCAAAACTTTATTACTTGAGAGATGCTCGAGGAAAAAGAGCCAAGCTCAAAAAAGTTGAGGGAGTGATCGCGCCAGCCAAGGCTCCTCAAGCCGAGGTTGATTCTCAAGAGCCAAAGGCTTAATTTAAGCCTAAGACGATTCTCATTTTGCCTGACGCAATACGGCAGGCAAAATGAGAAGATGTCGCAAGCTAAAGGGGCGAGTGGTGAAATGGCAGACACGCAACTTTGAGGGGGTTGTGACCGCAAGGTCGTGTGGGTTCAAATCCCACCTCGCCCACATTTTTGAGCGGTGCTCGAAGATCAGACCGGCCGGAGGCCGACAGGCGCCAATTTACCTGTTGGCATTTATATAATGGGCGCTTGGCTCAGCGGTAGAGCGACTCGTTTACACCGAGTAGGTCAGGGGTTCGATTCCCTTAGCGCCCACCATAGGTTATTGGCCGGGGGAATATGCCAATAAACGAGCCGGAGTTGTTGACCCTGAAGAAATAAGATAAAATTCAAAAGAAATTAAAATTATAATTTTGCCGAGGTAGCCAAGTCGGTCACGGCGGACGACTGAAAATCGTCAAATTCCGGTTCGATTCCGGACCTCGGCACCAAGTTACAAAAATCGGGCGAAAGCCCGATTTTTTGTTGCGATCCCGAAAGATATGTTAAAATTGTAAGGACCCGCCCGAGAGTCGGTCCAGGCCATTAAGTTTACAGGCTTGAAAGCAGAAGA
>JBAZHV010000025.1:0-9619 GCA_041652155.1 Minisyncoccota bacterium | reverse complement strand
ACGGGCCCTACTCCTACGGGAGGCAGCAGTCGAGAATATTGGACAATGGGGGAAACCCTGATCCAGCGACGCCGCGTGTTTGAAGAAGTTCTTCGGAATGTAAAAAACTTTTTTAAGGGAGCAATCCTTCGGGATGAGAGTACCTTAAGAATAAGGGGTGACTAAACTCGTGCCAGCAGTAGCGGTAATACGAGTGCCCCGAGCGTTATCCGGATTTATTGGGCGTAAAGGGTCCGTAGGCGTTCTGTTAAGTTTTCTGTTAAATCTCTCGGGCTCAACCTGAGAGCTGCAGAAAAAACTGGCAGAATAGAGGACGTTAGAGGTTGATAGAACACTTGGTGGAGGGGTGAAATCCGTTGATATCAAGTGGAATACCAAATGCGAAGGCAATCAACTGGGGCGATCCTGACGCTGAGGGACGAAAGTGTGGGAATCAAAAAGGATTAGATACCCTTGTAGTCCACACCCTAAACAATGAACACTAGCTATTGCAAGTGTCGACCCTTGCAGTGGCGAAGCTTACGCGTTAAGTGTTCCGCCTGGGAAGTACGGCCGCAAGGCTAAAACTCAAAGGAATAGACGGGGACCTACACAAGCGGTGGATCACGTGGCTTAATTCGACGACAAGCGTAGAACCTTACCAAGACTTGAAACCTACTTGACAATCTTCTGAAAGGAAGACTTCTCACAAGGACAGGTAGGCAGGTGCTGCATGGTTGTCGTCAGCAGGTGGCTTGAGTTGCTCCCTTAAATGGGGTAACCTGCGCAACCCTTATCCTGTGTTCGATTTGTCACAGGAGACTGCCCCGCCCCTTCTTCCGGAAAATAATATTTTCGGGGGGAAAGGGCGGGGAGGAAGGTGAGGATGACGCCAAATCAGCATGGCCTTTTGATATCTTGGGCTGCACACGTGATACAATGGAGTCGACAAAGGGTCGCTAAGGGGTAACCTGGAGCTAATCCCATCAAACGACTCCCTAGTTCCGATCGAGGTCTGAAACCCGACCTCGTGAAGCTGGAATCGCTAGTAACCGTGGATCAGCCACGCCACGGTGAATATGTTCCTAGGTCTTGTACTCACCGCCCGTCACTTCAAGCGAGCTGGGAATGGCCGAAAGTCTCACATAAGTGGGGTTTAAGCTAAGCTCAGTAAGAGGGAAGAAGTCGTAACAAGGCACGGGTAGCGGAAGCTGCTCGTGGATCAATTATTTTTTCAAAGTATCGACTAGCGTTGAAATCTTAAATTTGGATTTTAACTCTAAGATGTTTATCTCTATATCTTTAAAAAGAGATCGTTTATAATAACGAGGCAACTCCAAGAAATTATAAACTCTACTAATCACGTTTACGGTTCAATAGAAATCCAAGCGGGCGAAGGCTCGTTTTTTGCTGTAAATTTTCTTGGCATCTTCCATAAAATATGCTAGAAATATAGAGCTTTATTAAAGGTCGAACTTTTTAAGGCAGAGGACATTTAAATATAAAAATATATGGCTAAAAAAGAGAAGAATTATTTGAAAGCGATTCATTTGACCCTCAACGAAAAAACTGGAGAATTCCGCATGAATCTAAATTACGAAACATGTAGAATTGGAGGATTCGTTACAAAAAAAGCCGCGGAAAGAGTGGCGAAAAAGCTGCAAAATTTATAGCAAAAAGAGCGGGATCATCAAGCCCGCTTTTTGTTATATGGGATATTTTTGTCTGACAAATTTTGATTTTTTTTGAAAATATAGTATAGTAAAAAAGTTATTCAGACCGAATAATAAGTTTTGTTTTGTATGTATCGGGCGCGTAGTTCAGCGGTAGAACGCTTCTCTGATAAAGAAGAGGTGGAAGGTCCGACTCCTTCCGCGCCCACCAAAATACCAAAGAAGAATTTTCTCTTTAATTTTTGGAGAAAGAGCAGAGAGTCCGACTTTGTCCCGCCGTAGCTCTGCAATCGTGCAGAGCGAAGGAGGACTCCTTCCGCGCCCACCCAAGCACCAAAGGAAAATTTCCCCGCAGGGAATTTTCCTAAAGAAGAGGTGGAAGGTCCGATTTCACCACGCCGTAGTCCCTATCAAGGGACGAAGGAGGGCGCGCCCACCAATCGCTAAAGGAATACAGCCGTCAGGCTGTTTTTTTTGTTGATGCAATAGAAAGATAGATGTAAAATTATTGTTAGTGATAATATCTTAGAAAAAATATTTATGGATAACATTATCTACGGCGTTGATCTTTCCAAACCGGTTACGCCCATTATGGTAAGAGACGCTATTATCGATTGCTTCATCCAGGCCCACAAAGAGGTTCTTGAAGAAATGAGAGAATATCATGAGTTCAAAACAGAAGAGGACTTCGAAGAAATGAAAAGGATAGATATCAAACTTTTGACAAAGTCAAAATTCGAAGAGGCTGGCGTGGATTTTGATCATCCAACCAAGGAAGGCATTATCCGCGTCCTTGATAAGATGGCTAAATTTGCCGCCAATTTCAGAAAGCCCGAGATAGTGGAAAAGCATTACGGCGAGATAGCACAGTTGGTGGAGAGATTATAGTCCGTAGATCATTCGATCTCCGCCGCCCCAGAAAACTCCCAATTAATTTGGGAGTTTTTGAATTAGCTTTATTGCAAACAATCTCCAGTTTCTTAGTTGTTTGTGTTTTGACAGAAGAGGTTTATTATTATATATTAGTCGAACAAAAGTCGAGTTTCTTTAAGGTCTAAAACGGTTTAACCCGGCCTTGGAAACCGGCTAAGAACCTTTAAAATTTATGCCTCTTATTGGATACGATGAAACCGAAGAAGAAGCAAAATTTTATGACATCCTTTTTGGAGTTTTCATTTTTCTCTTTCTTCTTCTGTTTATAACTAATTATGATACGGTTTGCCCGGAGGATAGAAACGTTTTTTCTTGTATGATGAATGATTTTAAAAGCTCCCAATGAAAGTTGGGAGTTTTAAATTTACAAAACCGCCTTTTTAGTATAATGTTTCTATTGTTAAGGGCCCTTAGCTTAGTTGGCACCTGCCTGCCGGCAGGCAGGGAGCGCCTCATCTGCCCTTATCAAATGTGATGAGTAATGTTCAAAATTTTAGCGGGCCCTTAGCTCAGTTGGTAGAGCGCCTCATTTGCAATGAGGAGGTCACCGGTTCGAATCCGATAGGGTCCACATTCCACTATTAAGGGTCAATTTTTCGCCCGCCCCGCCTACGGCGGGGTTTTGGTTAATCCCGCCCGCCCCTTGATTTTGAAGGTAATTCCACGGCGATTTCAATTCCACAGCGAATGTTTGGTTCTCAATTTTGCGGTCCGAGCCGATCTTTTCAAGAAATGCTCGCATTTCTTGAAAGTCGTCGCCAGATGCCATTATTTGCGCTCTGTTTGCTTTTATAGGAAGGCCAAGAAAACCGGAGTTGACACTATTTTATTCACCATTTTTATTGACTTTGCTTTTTTTGTCCAATATAATACTTGCATTGGACAAAATAGGCTGTTTTTGTCCAATGCAAGTAAGATATTATGCTTAAAGATATAGTTTTCAACCAAAAATTGCAAAAAGAGAGGCTTTTGACTTTTTCTTACATAGAAAGGACTAAAGAATCATTTGTTAAAAAATGGTTAGATTCGAATTTAATAAAAGTAGTTATTGGACCCAGAAGAGCAGGAAAGTCTATTTTTTCTCTTGTACTTTTGAAAGATCGCCCGTTTATGTATTTTAATTTTGATGATGAAGCGATATCGAGCGCCGGCGGTATAGCTACGGACGAGCTTATGAAAGAATTGCACGCCTTGTATGGCCAAGTAAAGACTGTACTCTTTGATGAAATACAAAATCTGCCGAATTGGGAATTATTTGCCAGCCGTCTGCATCGTGAAGGATATAACCTGATACTTACTGGATCGAATGCGCATTTACTTTCGAGAGAGCTTGCTACGCATTTAACTGGCAGACATATACCTATAGAAATACTGCCATTTGATTTCAACGAATTTTTGCGCGCAAAAAAATTTCGAATAGATGCGGGATATGGAGATCTGCCGCAACAGCGCGGTGAACTTTTGAATATTATGGAAAATTATTTACTTAATGGCGGATTTCCTGAAGTAACAGTAAATAATATTGATCCAAGGGATTACCTCGAAGTTTTATTCGACTCCTTGCTTTTTAAAGATGTGGTCAAGAGGCACAAGGTTAAATTCTCAACGCAAATAGGAAATCTGGGATCGCATCTGATAAACAATTTTGCAAATCTGTATACGGTGCGCAAACTTATGGATGTTTTGAATTTGAAGAGTGCGTCTACCACGGAGAAGTATATAAAATATCTAGAAGAAGCGTACCTTATATTTTCCTTGCTTCGATATTCGCCTAAGTCTGTACAGCGGATAAAATCACCTCGGAAAGTCTACGCCGTTGATAATGGTTTTATAAGCGCGAAGGCTATCCAGTATTCTCCCGACAAAGGCAAACTTATGGAAAACCTTGTTTTTACCGAACTTGTTAAACGGGGGGTTAAACCGAATAGAGAGCTGTTTTATTACAAGACTCGAAATGATCGAGAGGTTGATTTTATAGTGAAAAAAGGAACAGATGTCACAGAGCTGATACAAGTTTGCTACGAGGCAATAAATTCAGAAGTGGAGCAAAGGGAAGTGAAAGCTTTAGTCGAGGCAAGCGGTGAATTGGGGGTAAAGAAACTTACCGTACTCACTTGGGACGGAAAAAAGGAAGTAGAAAAAGACGGGATGACGATACATTTTAAGCCGTTATGGAAATGGCTTCTTGAGGAGGCAAAGTCAGCTTAATGATTTCCGAAGAAGAAACTGACGGCTGAAAGAGCATTGCATTTATTCCTGCGCCAGACTGGTTTGAAGTGCGTAGGAAGTAAAAGATTTTTTGAGGTTGATAGACACAAAGAAAATTTGAAATATTTAATATCGGGACGGGGAAGCGAACAAGTTTGAACGAACTGTCGAAGATCGTAAATAACGAGATGGGAGCGGATCTGCCGATCCGCTACGAGCCTAACCCTCTTTCCAATTTTGTTTTTGACGGACAAGCGGATATCGGCAAAGCTCGGGAGAAATTGAAATTTACGGCAAAATATGATTTGAGCTCCGGAATCAAAAAAGTTTTGGATTCATTGGATTGATCAGCTTTTTTTAGCGGATCAACAATTCTAAAATTAGTTATAACTATGCCAAGAGCGGAGGATATAAAAACAGCGTTTTTTATCGCTTATAAGTCCATTACCAAAGGGAATAGATCCACCTCGGCTCTTTTGATATTCGTTTTGTCGCTTTCTTTTTTGGAATTAATGTTCATCACTGGAATATTCGGAGGACTGATGAACGGCATTCTTCGGACAGTGATAAATACTTCGACGTCGCATATCGAGATCATGCCGCAGGAAGAGCCAACCGTTAAAAATTATATCGTCCATCAGGATGCGTTGCGCCAGGAGATAGAAAAGATACCGGGCGTTGTCGCCACAGCGAGGCATTATGCGCTGGGAGGATCGTTCGCTTACGACAAGGGGAACAGCGGAAAATTTAAAACTGTTTCTTCCCAAATATATGGAGTAGATCCAGATCAGGAGAGGAAAGTTTTATCAATAGCCGACTATATAGTCGATGGCGAATATCTTGAAGAGGGAGATACCGACCAGATCGTTCTAGGCGCCGGGTTGGCCGGAGGTTACGGCTTGCCCCAGCCGAACGATTTGGGCGGGGTCAAAGCCGGAGACAAGGTTCGGATCACTTATTCCAACGGAATAGCGCGTTCGTACACGGTTAAAGGAATATACAATGTTATTATCGGGACAATAACCAACGCCGCTTTTATCACTTCCAAAGAAGCCGACTCGATCCTTTCGGCTTATAACGAAGCTTCCGAGATAATGGTCAAGGTCGATATGGAAAGAGACTCTTTGGACGGTTATGTCTCCGAGGTTAAAAAAATTGCTCCGAATCTGATAGTGAAAAAATATACCGACGTCATCTCGATCATCGGGACGATGCTTGATGCGTTCAATCTTATCTCATATATAGTAAGCGTCATCAGCGTTATAGTTGCCGCGATAACTATTTTCGTTCTGATCTATGTCAGCGCGGTGAGCAAACGCCGACAGATAGGCATCCTCAAAGCTATCGGCATAAAAGAAAACATCATTGTTATTTCTTACGTCTTCCAGTCTCTTTTCTATGCCTCCTGCGGAGTTGTCGTAGGCCTGATATTGCTGTTCACAACCCTGGATCCGGCGATCAAGGCTCACCCTATAAAGTTGCCGTTCGGCGATATATATCTTGCCTATACAAATTGGAGGGTCATCGTGAATGTAACCAGTTTGCTTTTGGCGGGATTTTTAGGCGGTTTGATCCCTGCCCGCATTGTCGCCAGGCAAGACATACTAAAAGCGATCTGGAGCTAAAATTTATTTATATATGATAAAAGTTGAAAATTTAAAAAAAATATATCCGGGCAAGGTTCCCACTTACGCGCTTAACGGAGTTTCTTTTAGCATTGAAAAAGGCGATTTCGTGGCGATCATGGGACGCAGCGGTTCGGGAAAATCAACCCTGCTCCATCAGCTTAGCCTTATCGATACGCCTACGGAAGGCAGTGTTTTTATCGAGGATACGGACGTCCTAAAACTTTCGGACGGCCAAAAGACGGATTTTCGGCTGCGTAATTTGGGATACGTTTTTCAAGAGTACGCTTTGATCGCTGAGATGAACGCGTTAGAGAATGTTTACTTGCCCGCCTTGGCTCTCGAAGGGAACCACGACAAAGAGCATGCCGAAGAACTTTTAAAGGTGGTGGGTTTGGGCGACAGGATGACTCACTATCCCAGCGAGCTTTCCGGCGGGGAACAGCAAAGAGTGGCCATAGCTCGGTCGCTGATCAACAGCCCCAAAATACTTTTTGCCGATGAGCCTACCGCCAACCTGGATACGGCTTCGGCCAAGATAGTCCTCGAACTTTTTCAAAAGTTGAACAGAGAAAGGGGGCAGACCATAGTTATGGTAACCCACGAGCCGGATGATAAAAAATATGTGAACAAAGTTATTTGGCTCAAAGACGGCTTGGTGGAAAAAGAGGAAAAAATCATTTTATAGAAAACGAGCTTGAACATCTTGACTTTTTTAGGGGCCGGAATAGTATATATCGGTGCTTAAATTCAAAGCATAACGGAATATCTTCCGCTTAAGCGTGGAGGAAAAGATACGACAGCAGTTAGTATGAGCAATGCTTGCATATTCTTGGCAGTATGTTTGCTAATGCTATTTTACCAAGGAAATGGATGGTGGAACGGGTTAAACAACAGCAGGGAACTTGATGGCATACTGAGGCAGCAAGCTTTGGACAATTTGCGTCCTAGAAAGCGCGCTACGTGTGTCTCCGGTTTGGGATGTTGTATAGGCATAATCTTGTGCCTGATACCTTATCTCCCCATTTCATAGAGCTTTTCAGCTCATCAGTTCTTTAGTATGAGCGGGGCCGATACCTTTATGGTATTTTACGGCCCCCTCTTTCCCTTTTTTAATCATTCGGTTTTAAAAACAGCCTTTTCGAGGGCTGTTTTTTTAATTTCGTCTGATCGGTCTGCGGTTTAGCCGGCAAGAGCGATATAGCGGTAGATGCACCAGAAGTGGGCGAGCGTTCCGGCAAGTATAAAGAAATGGAATATATCGTGGAAATTAACTTTGCCGAAGTTTGGTTTTTTCAATATGTATATGACCGCTCCGACGGTATAGAATGCGCCTCCGGCGGCAAGAAGGCCTATCACTTCAGGTTGGGTTCTTAACGGATATACTACCGTGGCTCCGAGCCAGCCCATAAGCAGATACAAACCGGTCGAAGCCCATCTTGGGAAAAATTTCCAGAAAGATTCAAAAAATATCGCGGCTGTACCGATCGCGGCAAGGGTCCAAACGCTTCCGAAGAGGACCCATCCCCAAAGTCCTCGCATCAAGACCAGACAGAAAGGGGTGAAGGTTCCTGCGATCAAGAAATAAATAAGGGCATGGTCAAGCTTTCTCGCGTAATCGATTTTTTCAGCCGGTCCGCCGAACAAGTGATACCAGGCGCTGGCAAGATACAGCAGGAACGCGGTCGCGCCGAAGGCCAAGAAGGAAAAAATTTCGGTCAGACCCTTAGCTTCTTTGATCAGCATGATCGTTCCGATGAAAAATATGACCGCTCCGGCAAGATGCGAATAGCCGCTTAGCGGGTCCTTGATCTTTATGTTCATACTTCCAATTATACTACGCGGCGGGCAAAAAAACAGATGGAAGGATGCTAATATATTTAAGGCGTGTTTTGCGGTTCTGTTCGGGCTGGATATGTGGTATCATAGGCTCATGAACAACAAATTCAAAAAAGGTTTAATACTCGGAGGTTTATTGACGGCGATAGTTGTTGGTTTAACAAGGACCGAAAGGGGCAAAAAGATCGCGGAAGAATTTCAAGAAGAATCCAAAATGCTGGCCGGTCGGATCAAAAAGCGTCTGGCCGATTTCGAAGATATCACTAAAGAAAATTTCGAGGACTTGGTCGATCTTATCGTCAATGAATATGCGGAGAAAAAGGAGTTGGCGGCTGATGCTAAAGACTCTATAGTCAAAGCCTTAAAAGAAAAATGGTTGGAAATGGAAGAAGAATATCTGTCCGACAAAGATAAAGAGGAGATAGAATAGAATTTTTAACTGTCGGGAAGCCAAGCCGCCCCTTTCCGGGGGCGGCTATTTTTTTAGATCAGATAATAAATTAAAGCGACTAAAATTTATGAAAAAAATTATTTGGCTGTCCGCTGCGGCCGTTATGACAGTCGCGTTGGCGTTAACGGGTCTGAATTATTTCACGGATAAAAAAGTCTTGCCTGCCAGCGTGAATAATTTTGAAGAATGCGCGGCCGCCGGATATCCTGTTATGGAATCTTACCCGAGGCAGTGCAAGACTCCCGAAGGTAATAATTTTATTGAATACATCGGCAACGAAATGGAAAAGCAGGACCTTATCAGAGTTGATTCTCCAAGACCGAATCAAACAGTTAATAGCCCTTTGATGGTCACAGGACAGGCGAGAGGCACTTGGTTCTTTGAAGCGTCATTTCCGGCCAAAATATTTGATGCTAATGGAAAACAGTTGGGGGCCATTCCGGCGCAAGCCAAGTCCGATTGGATGACGGAGGATTTCGTTCCTTTTGAAGCGGTTCTTCAGTTCGAAGTTTCGGAGACGGCAACGGGGACCATTGTCTTGGAAAAAGACAACCCTTCCGGACTTCCTCAAAATGCCGACGAGCTAAGGATCCCGATCCGTTTTGATCGTTGATCTCGGTACCGCCACGTTATCCGTTATCCGCCAACTGGCGGAGGCGGATGGCGGAGACAGGCGGTTTTTTGATATAATGGAGTGGTTATCTGGGAAATATATAATTTTTTAAAGAACACGGGCTGGAATAAAATATGAGCGCATTGAATTTTGAGATATTGAAACGCGACGAAAAAACCAGAGCAAGGCTTGGTTTGATAACTACCCGGCATGGAGTTATCGAAACTCCGTATTTTGTCCCGGTCGCGACGCTGGGTTCTTTGCGCGCGCTTGATTCCGCCGATATGGAAGCCTTGGG
>JBAZHV010000024.1:0-12285 GCA_041652155.1 Minisyncoccota bacterium | reverse complement strand
ACCAGTGGCCTTTGCAATGTGAATGCAACGCTCTAGCCAGCTGAGCTAATCGTCCCCTGACTGCCCAACAGTTTAACATTTTTCTTTTTGAAATAAAAGTATGGATGATGTAAAGTGAAAAGTGACAAATTATGAGATCGTTTGAACTTTATTTCAACCCTCAAGTCGAAGACGGACTGACGTTCGAAACATACTGCTTCGAACCGGAAACCAGCCAAGAAAAGGAACTGGGGAGTTTATATTTGGCAGGATCGATGGCGGGATCGGGGCAAAAGATCAAAGATCTGCTGGGAGAAATGGCCGCCTCCGTAAAAGACGGTTATTATCGATCTCCCGGAACCGATCGCCAAGAATCTTTCAGGGAGGCTCTGCGGCAAGCGAACAGTTTCTTGGCCGAGACGGCGGATGATTCTTTTTCCGTCAATTTTTTCATACTAAGCTCAAAGGGAAGGGACATTTCTTTCAGCCAGCTCGGCGACGGGATAAAAGCCGTATTCTGGCAGGACGGCAAACTTTCGGAAGCAAATTACGGCAGCTCCAAAAACGGCAATGTTTTCAAAAAGATCGTTTCCGGCGAAATAAGAGAAAAAGACAGCGTAATGATCTTAAGCGGCGGCGTGCTTGATTTCTTTCTGCGAAAAGGGATCCTGGATAAGATCGCTTCTTATGAAAATTTCCGGGAAGTGGAAAAATCCATAGATAAGATCAAAAAAGAGACATCTTCCCTGTCTGGGTTTTTGTTGCTCCTCCGCCCGGAGAAGGATATCTCTTGCCAGAGAATAGTAGCCGAGGACAAACCGCTTAAAAAAGCATTCTCGCTTCGCTTGAGGCAGCTTCCGTTCCTGAAAAATTACAAAATACTCTGGCCCAAATTGCCGATTTCCCCGGACCTGCTCAAAAATATCAATATTCCGGCGATGACCGCTTTCCTTTCTTCAAAAAAGACAAATTGCCAGGCGGCGGCAAAATGGATGGTCCGAAAAATCTACGCAATAAAAGAAAAATCGGCAAAGATATCTTTTCGGGCCAAGGACATTCGCCTATCGTCCTGGGAGCAGCGCCGAAACATCCTAAATGTTATATTACTGATAGTTGTTCTGCTGATAGGGTTCAATTTCTCCCAAGTCGAAAAGAAAAAAAGCCTGGAATTGGCGCTAAAAGAGATAAACCAGATAGAACAAAAGGTCAGCCAAGCAAACCTGTTGATCAAGCAAGGAAAAACCAAAGATGCAAACCTGCTTTTCCAGGAAGCCTTGGACCAAATATCTTTAAAGATCGGACAGAGCAAAGCCGCCAATCAGGAAGCCCAACAAATGAAAGAAGAGATCGAAAAAAAACTTTACTCTCTGAACAAATTCAACGCGAACGCGCCATTTGAAACGATCTCCGATCAGCTCAATACAAAAACGACATTGATCCCGAATAGTTTGATATACAATGACGGGAAATTTTATATTTTTAATCCCAACTCGGAAAAGATCCTGATATTCGATCCTAAAAATAAGGATTACCAAACCGCATCATATTCCGCCAATCTGGCTTTCGGCAAGTCCTTTGACAAAGGCCAGCTGATCTTCTTGGACGGCCAGAATCAGCTCGTTATTCTTAAAGGCAAAGAGTTCCAGAGACTGGATGCTGTTTCTTTCCCTTACCCGCAAACAACCCCGCTGGATTTTGAATTGTTCAGCGACAACATCTACATCCTTGGCAAAAGATCTTCGACAAAAGAGATCATAAAATACGGATACCTGGAGAATTACAAATGGAACGGTCCCGAGATCTGGCTGGAAAAAGCGGATAAAGAGTCCGTCTCCATAGCCGTAGATGGATTGCTTTGGGTCATCGGAGACAATAACTCCCTCAAAACTTATTACGCCGGAAAATTCCAGAACGAATTCGACCTCAAATTCTTTCCCTCCCCCAAATATATTTCAAAGATCATAGCCCCTTCCAATTCTTCCTACATCTATCTTTTGGACACCGATAAAAAAAGGGTTGTCATCCTAAACAAAAGCGGATCGGTCATAAAGCAGGTCCAAAACGACCAATGGGGAGATCTCCTGGATCTAGCCGTATCGCCCGACGGCAAGACCGCTTATTTGCTGAACGGCGTCAGGATATTAAAAGTTGACTTGGGGTTGTAATTCTCACAGAAACAAAAAACCCTGCGATCGATCGCAGGGTTTTTTGATAGTCTTTTCGACAGACGGACCGAGGAGTTACTTTAATTCTACTTTGGCTCCAGCGGCTTCGAGTTTCTTTTTAAGATCTTCAGCCTCTTCTTTCTTGGCTCCTTCTTTGACCATCTGAGCGGCAGCGGCGGCGGCTTCGACGAGGTCTTTAGCTTCTTTCAATCCTTTCTGGGTAACGTCTCTTACTACTTTGATAACCTCGATCTTCTTATCGCCGATAGCGGTCAACATAACGTTGAAGCTGGTTTTCTCTTCGCCGGCATCAGCTGCGGCGGCGGCAGGAGCGGCAGCCATCATCTGAGGGGCGGCCGATACTCCGAATTTTTTCTCTAAAACTTTCACCAATTCGGCTAAGTCCAGAACGGAAAGGGTTTCGATGGATTCCACTAACTTTTTAAATTTTTCAGGAACCTCTACGGTTTCTGTTTTTGGGGTTTCTTCAGTTGCCATATTTTTATTTTTTGAACCGGGAAGATTAAAGTATAAAAATTATTTTGCGCTTTGATCTTCGAGTTCTTTTAAATTATTTTTTAATACTGCTTAACACGCAAACCAAACCTCTTAAATTGCCTTGAAGGGCGTTCATAAAGCCCGTCAAAGGAGCAGCGATCGTGCCTACTGTTTGGGCGATCAATTCCTGCTTGGTTGGTAGCTTCGCCAGAAAGATCACTTCGCTTTCCGACAAATATTTATCCTTCGCGCTCTTAATGTATCCTCCCAAGATCTTGAAGTTCTTCTCGGTTTGGCTGAATTTATAAATGGACCTGGAAGGAGTGACCTCGTCCCCGAAACCAAATATCACAGCCATTTCCTTTTTGATCTCTTTCAAGGAATTCTGGGAATAGCTGTCTTTCATGGCCAAGTTGAGCAAAGTTTTCTTGGCGACAGTCATTTTGGCGTCATTGCTTCTCAAATCCTCTTTGATCGCGTTGATCTTCTTGGTTGGAATACCCGAGATCTCAACAAAAACCATCGAAGTTTGTTTGCCGACGCTGTCTTTGAGACTGCTTAATATTTGCTTCTTTTGCTCTAGTGTTTTTGGCATAAAACAAAAATCTGCTTACCGCAGACTTCAACAAAAAAATTTCTTCTTTTGCCTCGATGGGACTTATTTTTCCGCCCATCATCTGCGGCTATTGACTTATTATGGAGTGATTATATCAGAACAACCTCTATTTTGTCAAATATGCGATCTGCCCTGTAAAGATGAAAACAACAGCTTGAAATTTAAAACCATATCCGGCGTACGCCTTCCCTTATAACTAGCAGGATATCCGAATACAATAATTTTTAATGAATTTTCAATGTTTTAAGCACTGGAAATTGAAACTTGAAAATTTTTCGCTTATTTTACTCTTTTTGGTTTCTTATCAGCTTTTGCTGCAAGGTCGAAAATGGGGCGAAGATAAAACCTGGGAATTCGATCTCTTCGAATTTATTTTCATCGATCTTGGTTATCCGCCAGATCGAAGTACCGATAGGCGCCACCAATATTCCCCCTATTTTAAGCTGATCTTTCCAAACTTTTGGAAGATCCCTGGACGATGCTGAAGCCAATATTTTATCGAAACCTTTTGAAATATCGCTGCGAATATCGGACAAAGGGTAAGGCCTGAAACCATCAGAACAAGTAAATTCCACAAGACCGCCTTCTATGAAACCGTAAGGAGCGATATTTTTTAACGCTAGATCCTTAAGTTCGGGGATAGCTTCCAGAGAATAGACTCTCCCCTTTTTAGTCCTGATGCTGACATCCTGCTCATTGCCGGGCTGGCTGATGATGCTGGCGAGCAATGCCGTAACCCAGCCGCAACCCGTGCCTATCTCCAGCACTTTATCGCCGCTGGCAGCCTGCAATTTTTCCAACATAAAAGCCGCCATTGTCGGCTGGGAAATGCTTTGCCCCCACCCTATCGGAAAAGCTAAGTTCAGCTGGGAAGATTCTTTAAATTCTTGAGGCAAAAAATCTTCTCTTCTGATCGTTTGAAAAGCCTTGATGATGCGCGGGGTCTTGATCCAATTTTCCTTTATGAGAAAATCCGAGAGCATTTATTGTTTTTGGCTGTTTTCTTTTACTCTATTGCCGTTGTCCATATTATCGCTCCTTTTGGAAGAGAAACCAAGTGCAAGAAAAAATCCGCCGGCTATGAGGGCAAAAACAGCCGATATCCAATACCAGACATCGGCCAAAACTATAGATTTTAGCAGGATCAGCGCAACGCCGAATCCCAAGACGAGACCGGCCGCGAAAAAATATAATGGTTTCAAAAAGTTTTCCATCATAATTTTAAATAAATTGGCAGGGGCAGAGGGAATCGAACCCCCATCCATGCTTTTGGAGAGCATTGTTTTACCACTAAACTATGCCCCTAATTACCACGCCAAAGCTTCATCAGCCTGCCTGTCGGCAGACAGGGAGCGAAGGCGGGCTTTGCCACGCCGTAGCTCCACGGATGGAGCGAAGGCGGGCTTTGCCACGCCGTAGCTCCACGGATGGAGCGAAGGCGGGCTTTGCCACTTCTCTATTCTAACCCTAAAAAAGATAAAGAAAAAGGTTTAAGGGCTGCCAAAGCTGATAATTGCTAATCTGCGCCTTAAACCTTATCCAAAACATTCCGCATCAAATTGGCGAGAACGTTTAGCTTACTTCTTTGACTCTTTGTGGGCCGTATGTTTTCTGCATTGCTTGCAATGTTTGCTAAGCTCTATCTTGGTTTCCGCTTTCGGAGATTTGTGCCCGAAATAGTTGGCGCTTTTGCAGACAGAACAAACGAGTTTAACGGTTGTTTTCTTTTTTGCTGCCATAATGATTTTAATTTATTAAACTAATGAGCCTAAGGCGAGAATCGAACTCGCGCTCTTCCCCTTACCAAGGGGATGTTTTGCCACTAAACTACTCAGGCGAACCCTTAATAAAAACTCAAACAGATAAAGGCTCCGTCTTTATCTGTAAAGATATTACACTAGTTGAGATCGGCGGGCAAGTTTTGCCGAGCATCCTCGCTGAACAAAACTGTGGGCAGGGAGGGACTTGCACCCCCGGAGGCCGAAGCCATCTGATTTACAGTCAGATCCATTTGACTACTTTGGTACCTACCCTTATATCTGGAACTTTTAAATCTTAGCAAAAAATCCAATAGTTTTCAACACTCACTCGTGCCGCACATTTATATTTTTTGCAGAGATCTAATCTCTGCAAAAACAGGAGAAAATACGAGAAAACCGCTTCCGATAAAATATGTTCATCGCGGGCCGCGAAGCTATAAAATATTCTTTTGATGGCCCTCTCTCCACCGGCTGATCTCTTTATGATCGCCGTCAAGCAAAACTTTTGGCACCTTCCACAGCCTCGTTTTTACCGGCCCTTTCTTGCCGCCAAAACCTTTTGAAACAAAAGGCTTTGGGTCAAAAGCTTCGGGCCTGGTATATTGCTGGCCTTCAATGAAGCCTTTCTCTTTCGAAACTCTTTCCTTTAAAAATTCTGGTTTGCCCAGAACTCCAGGCACCAGCCTGGCGATGGTCTCCATCACGATCATAGCGGGCAGTTCTCCACCCATCAGATCGTAGGAGCCGACAGAGACCTCCATATCGGCTATATTTTTAGCCGTTCTTTCGTCCACCCCTTCGTAGCGTCCGCAGATCATAACCAGCCTGTCCAGCTTTGAAAATTTATAAGCCATCCTCTGGGTGAATTGTTCCCCTCGAGGAGTGAAAAGGATTATTTTTGTCTTGCCTTTCTTTTCGGCGGAAACGGGTCTTTTTTGGGGGGCAACTTTGAGTTTCGAACCTTTAAGTTCGAACTTTAAAAAACTGGCCAAAGTCTTAACGATCGGCTCGATCTTTAACACCATGCCCAACCCGCCGCCATAAGGCCTGTCATCGACGCTCTTGCGCGCATCGTCGGCAAATTGCCTGATATCGTGCAAATCTATCCCGATCAAGCCTCTCTCTTGAGCTTTTCTAATAAAAGATTCCTGCAAATAAGATTCGAACATCCCGGGGAAAATTGTCAGTATATCGAATTTGATCATATTTCATAGCCTAACAAAAAAGCCGCACTATCGCAATGACAATACGGCTTTTCTATTTTATAAGTTTCCTTAAGCTCTTATCTCTTAGAGCTGTATTTCGTCCAATCCGTCGGAAACGCTGGCGTTGGCCTCGACATTATTGTTCTCTGCCGGCCTGTCCTCTCTTCTTCTCGAACCGCCTTCTGGTTCTTCTATCTTCAAATTGACTCTGGCATGGTTCTTCAAGCCGACAATTCTCACGAGGCTTCTGATGGAACGAGCTGTGGCGCCTTGGCGCCCAACGATCTGTCCCATATCTTCCGGGTTTACTCTGACAGAGAGCAATACTCCCATTTCATCGACTTTTCTTTCAACTTTCACGTCTTCCGGATTATCAACTAAATTTTTGACAATATAGGTTAAAAAATCTTGATCTTTGTTTGTTTCCATAACTTAATAACTTTTCTTAGAATTCTTATAATAACTTCTAACTTGTTTGCTTCTAAAGAACTTTAATTTCGGTTAGTTCGACCTTTTTCCCCTCGGAGCTTTACGGCTTTTTGGAGAAAATCCAAGTTGCTCTTAATGGCGGCCGACTTGGACAACCTAACTATCAAATCTGACTACAATTTAATTTTACACGTCTAAAATTCATTGTCAACATTCTCTATCCCCAACAAAAAGACCTATTTTTAGAACTATTTCTTGGCGCCGGGCTTGGTTTCCTCTTTTTTCTTTTTCATGGGAACCGATCTCTTTTTGCCCTCGACAATCTTAGCTTCGACCATCATATTGTAAACAGTATCGGATGGCTGCGCACCTCTTTTGATCCAATATTCCACTCTGTCTTTCTTCAAAATCTTCTCTTTGGTGAGAGGATTGAAAAAGCCAACTTCTTCGGTAAAACGTCCCCTGGAAGGGGCGTTGGTTTTTTCTGTAACAACCACTTTGAAAGAAGGCTGATTTTTCTTACCGGTCCTGAAAAGTCTGATCATTAACATAGGTTTGATTTGTTTTATCCCGCCGTAGCTTCGAAAGCGAAGGCGGACTTTGTCCCGCAGTAGCTTTTAAAGCGAAGGCGGACTTTAATATTATCTTTAATTAACTAATTTTTATTAACTGATCTTGATTTTAGATGTTTATTCGAGCCAGCCCCTCTTTTCCAATCCGTTCTTGGCGGCTTGCACTTCCGCTTCCTGTTTGGAAGAGCCCTCTCCTTTGGCTATCATTTCCTGGCTTAAGAATACTCCTACCACGAAATGCTTCAAATGATCCGGCCCCTTTTCTTCTAAAACCGAATAGCTGGGCGTAACGCCCACTATCTCTTGCGCTTTTTCCTGGAAAAGAGACTTTGCGTCTTTGAAAAGTTTTTTGGCAAGAATGGTGGGAAGCTTCCTGGCTATCAAATTGTCCTCGATGAATCTCTTGCAGGAATCATATCCTTGGTCAAGATATAAAGCTCCGACAAACGCTTCGAAAGTGTTGGCCAAAATATACTGCCGCGCCTTGTTCTCATCTTTAGCTTCTCCCTGGGAAAGCAAAAGGAAATCGTTAAAACCTATCTCCCGGGAAACCTCGGACAGTATGACGGCATTGACCAAAGCGGCTCTCCAACTGGTCAGCTCCCCTTCCGGCTTGTCGGGATAATTTATATAAAGGTCTTCGGTTACCACCAATTCAAGCACCGCATCGCCCAAAAATTCCAGCCTTTCATTGTGCGCCAGCTTGAACTGCGGATTTTCGTTCAAATAAGAACGGTGGCAGAAAGCCTGGGTCAGCAGGTCCTTGTTTTTAAAATTCAAATTTAGTCTCTTCTCGGGCAGTGAAAAATTTTTCACGGATCTTTTGGACATTTAAGCATTTGGACATATCAGCAAAGCTATAAGCAATGTTAAGATGTTAAAATGCTTAAACGAATTTATTTACTCCTCCTGTTGGGACGGTTCCATCTCTTTATAAACTGTCCCTAAAACTCCATTGATAAATTTGCGGGAGCTCTCTCCTCCAAAATTTTTGGCCAGTTCGATGGCCTCGTTAATGGCAACTTTGGGAGGAACTTCTTCTTTGTTGCCATATATCAATTCGTAAAGACCAAGCCTCAAAATATTTCTATCCAAGATATTTATCTGGTCCAAAGGCCATTCGGGAGCTGTTTTGACTATTATCTGGTCAAGAGTGTCTTTGTTCTCCATTACTCCTTTGGCCAGATTGCGAACGAACTGGTCTTCGCCCAGGCCAACGCCAAATTCTTTTATATTCTTTTCAATAACATCTTCGATCAGATGGTCTTTATCGGAATAGAAATCCCACTCATAAAGACTTTGCATTGTTATTGATCGTGATAAATGGCGAGCTGACATTTTCTTGGTTGAGAATTGAAATAAACTTATTTTTTAGCCGTATCGGCGGCCTTCCCCTCGGTTTCTTTGGCTTTGACTTCCCTCTCGCGGTTCTTTTTCTCTTTACGCTCCAATTTAGCCATAACGTTTATGACCTCTCTTCCTTTATAAAAACCGCAATAACTGCAAACGGTGTGGGGCAAAACTGCCTTGCCGCATTTGGGGCATACGTTGGTGTTTTTTGGGGTGATAAAGATATTCCCTCTTCTCTGGTCTCTTTTTGACGATGTTTGATTCCACTTTGGAACGCTCATAGTAATATAAAAATTAATATAGTTAAACTTCACTTATTATACATTTTTTCTATTTTTTGTAAACCCCGGGGTTCATATCGCGGCCGGCCAAACCCAAATTAGATATTGGAATATCCGCCGCAATAGCAGGTTCCGAGCGGTCCTTTTGCTAAAAACTAAAAAAGGCAAATTTGCCTTTTTTAGATTTGGATTTTGAACGCTACTGGGCCTGGAATGGCGGCAATTCTTTCCATTTCGGCAACGGGATCACCGCAATGTTGTGGCTCTGAACGGCGGTTCTGCCGTTGTTATCGGTGATCTGCAGTTGGACAACAGCGGGAAGGACGCTCAAGGTTGTCGTAGCATCCGAAGTGCCTTGCCCGGAAATGCCTGTCGTAACGCCGTTATAAGACCAAGTTCTGCCGGTAATGCTGGCTCCCTGAGACGCAACGGAGTGTTCGTATGGAGCCGACAGATCGTCCTTCAAATAGACAGCGGCGCCTTGATCCGGTTTTATATTGGCCACGTCTTCGCAATCATACCAGTTGGTACCATCGAGAGAACAGGAAAATCCAGCCGCCGGTCCTTGTATGAATGTGACGTTATTTGACGTGCTGCTTGTCTTCGAACCGGCATCGGTCACAGTCAGCCCGACGCTGTATGTTCCCGGCGCCAATAATTTTGGCAAAGGACAATCTCCTTTCATGGTGGCATTGCAAGCGCTATAAGCCACGCCGCCGATCGTCCATTCGGATTTCGTGATGTCGGAATCTCCCTGCGGGTCTGTGGAGCTGTTCCTTAAGACCAGCAATGACTGATTGTCGTTATAGCATTTGCAAGGGTTAGAATCGACAAGATTACACATTGAGGGGTCGCAGGAAAAGCTCGCTACGGGCGGATTGTTCGCCGTTCCGGTATCTATGACCCTGTAACTGGACATAGCTGTTCCCGATGTGGGACAATTCGTTCCTCCATTGGAAAAACCGTCGCTGTCGGTGTCGCAATTTTTGCTATTGAAGCTGATCGAGTTTATCACTGACGCGCCGGATGTGGCTCCTCCCCAGGCAAATCCCAAAAATTCTCTGATCCCGCCCACCGCAGGCCCCAGAGTGACGCTATAGGAAGTGCTGCTCATTTTTATCCATCCATCCCAGCCGCCGGCCCTGTCTCCCGCTCCGGAGTTGGTGCAAGCAGACCCGTTCCAATAATTGTCTTTGCATGCTGAAAGAGCTCTGGCCCAGCCGATAACTTTATTGGTGGCGTCCACTTTGGCAACGCAACCGGTGCCGCAATTATAACTGTCCGGAGGGGTTCCGGTTTCCGCTCCGTTAAAGCTTATAACTCCGATAGTATCCGACCAGGCATAACCGGCCAAAGCTCCAGAGCTGTCATCGACAGTAACTTTATACGGAGTGATAGAGTTGCCAACATTGCCGCAAGCTGCCACGTCTATCAAACCATCTTCGTTGGCATCGCAATTGGTAGAACTAAAGCTGATACTGCCGATCGTGTCCGACCAGGCCCAACCCGCAACGTCTCTTTTCGCCGCAGCCAAAGAAACTCCAGTGATCAAAAGTCCGGCCGACAGAACGGCTAAAAGCGAAGTGGATATAATTATTTTTTTGCTTGAGATCTTCATATGTTTAAGGCTGCTGTTGATTAATGGTTAAACTGATTAATTCTAAAATTTTATAATAAATTTTGCAAGAATTTAGTAGCTGCCTGTTTGGTGGAGCCAAAAAAAAGAGTAGCCGGCAATAAATCCTACCCCCGATGTATTAGTAGCAATATCGGGAGTCAGTCTCACCTCATAAATTTTATTTTGATAAGCGACTCTCGAGCCAAGATCCTGGATCGGTATCCCATTAACTGAAGGCCTAGCCAGAGACGCACCGCGATCAACCAAAACCATTGAACTGGAAATTTTCCAGGTATAGGCGCAACCGCCCCAATCAGGATAATAAAGAACATAAAGATATGTTCCATCCGATCTTACCTTTAATGAGGAGCGATCCCAACGGGTAATGACGTTCGAACCCAAAAGAGGATTTGTAGTACACCACGGGTTGCCTTCCGTACACCAATACATTGTCGCGCCTGTTGATAAATTTTGGCACGCCATTAGCGGGCCGCTGGCATCAAAATTATCCGACGGCAGATTATAAGTATCACAACACCAATCGCCGATACAGCCGCTGCTGTAAATAGCGTAAGCGTAATTATATTGGTCAGTTTTAACCGATAAATTATCTAGGTCAACGATTACCCTGCTCTTGGCTGCAGGATAAATTGAATCATATGATGCTACTGCGACCAATCTGTTGCTTAAAGGATCAAAAGAAATATCGGTATAATCTCTGCCGAACAATCCGTTGGTCGGTATCGTAATAATATCTCCCGACAATCCTCCACCTCCTCCGCCCGCGCTGTTCACTATTGTATTCCAGGTACTCGAACTGGCACACGTCGCTCCGATGCAAAGCTGTCCCCCGTTGTTGATGACTATCTTGCCGTCGTTCTGAATGGTCATGGCCGGAGACAAAGCTGCCGCCGATCCTATTGCCGCGGTTTGCTGCAAACCGGTGTAGAAAGTGATCGATCCTCCCAAAGTTAGAGCGGAACGGTAAAGGTTGCTGATCCCCGAAGAAGAAAGAAAGCTTCCGGTCGCGGACGTGCTGGGCTTCACTCCATAGCCCAGCATGGGAGCGCCGCTGGAATACTCGCTGCCCAAAACGCTTAAAGCTCCGTCGCCGTAGTATCCTTGGAGAAGAACGGGACCGTTTGTGGCGCTGACATTGCCGGTTGTGATGGTTCCCCTGACATCAAGGGCGCTTCCCGAAGAAGCGGTGCCGATGCCTACGGGTCCCGCCAGAACAGTCTGGCCGGAAGGATTAACGTAATAGGTCGAAGTCGGATCGTCGGCGTCGTAGAAGATCGGGGCGGTCAGATTGCCTTGGATGGCCAGGGCTCCGGACTTGGTCTGGGCTACGTTGCCGGTGTTCAACGGAGCGGCCACGGTCACGGGCATGGTGCCGGTCGGTTCTGTCCAGGCCAAGGCGATATAGCCGGCGGAAAGGGACAGGACAAGGACCGAGGCGAGAAGGGCTAGAGTGCGCGACGATGGTTTGAGAAATGGCATAAGGTTTGGAACGTTAGTGGCAATGTTATTGATCGGAAGATCGAGTGTCGAAGGTCGAAAATCGTTACGACATTCGACATTCTACTCTCAATGCTCGAATATCGACATTCAAGCTAACTCATTTTATCACAAAAGAAACAAGGCCGGAAACTTTTTCTGTGGATAACTGATACGCCGTACATTCCCAACATTTCGCGATGATGTTTGGTCGGGTAGCCCTTGTGGATGGCAAATCCATATTGCGGATATTTCTTATCCAATTTCAACATTATCCTGTCTCTGTAAACCTTGGCCAAAATACTGGCCGCGGCT
>JBAZHV010000023.1:0-13365 GCA_041652155.1 Minisyncoccota bacterium | reverse complement strand
TGCCGGCAACCTGGATAGCATTCCTATTTTCTTTAGTCCCCCAAAATTCTTCGAATTTTTTCAATTCTTCAGGCCAGCCCAGACAGGAAACGTAATTTACCAAAGCATCAAACCAAACATACATCACATGGTCTTCGTCGCCGGGCGCTTCTATCCCCCACGGCATTTTGCTTTTAAGTCTGGAGATGCTGAAATCCTGCAGGCCTCCCTTGATAAAACTGTATATTTCATTCTGCTTGGTTTTCGGAACGACAAAATCAGGATCGGCGTCGAGAAGGTCCAGCAAAGGTTTTTGATATTTGGAAAAACGGAAAAAATAATTTTCTTCCTCGATGGTTTCAAGGTCTTTATTGGGATGGACCGGACAACGGCCGTCCACCAATTCGGAATCGGTTTTTTCCAGCTCGCAGCCGACGCAATATTTAGCCTTATAACTTGTTTTATAAATATCTCCGTTGGCTTCGCATCTTTTCCAAAACTCTTGGGCGGCCGCGATATGATGCGGATCGGTGGTGCGGATAAAATTATTATAAGAAAGGTTCAACTTCTCTTTGAGAAGGCTGAACTTTGCGGCGTATTCGTCGCAATAAGCCTGCGGGTCTTTGCCTTCGGCCAGCGCTTTTTGATATATCTTCAAACCGTGTTCGTCCGTGCCGGTATTGAAAAACACTTCGTTTCCCAGTTGTTTCTGGCGTCTGGCCAGAACATCGGCCTGGATGATTTCCAAAGCAAAACCGACGTGCGGAGCGGCGTTGACGTAAGGAAGGGTCGTGGTTATATAAAACTTTTTAGGATCCATAGCTTATAATTATCATAAGCCCCGCCCTATTTCAAACGAACCGCCCGCATCAAGATAAAAAACATGCACAGGTGACACCTGTGCATGTTTTTACCCGCAGACAATGCCTATTTTGACTGGGCTAGTCTTTCGGACCGACGACTACTGCGAACTCTCCTTTAGTGATGTCTTTTTTCAGCTGGCCTATAACTTCTTTTGCCGTGCCGCGATAAATGGTTTCGAATTTTTTGGTAAGTTCGCGGCAAGCCACGATCTGGCGGGGCTTCTCCGTCTGCGACTCCAGCGCCGCGATCTCTTCCAGGCTTTTTATTATCCGATAGATCGATTCGTAAAAAATGACCGGATACTGCGAGGCCAAAAGCTCCTCGAAATATTTTTTCCTCTTGTTTTTTACCGGAGGGAATCCCAAGAACACGAACTTGTCCATCGAAAAATCGCAGACGCTGGCCGCGGCGGCCAGGGCGCAAGGACCGGGAACGGGAGTGACTTTCAGATCCGGCAAAGCTTCCAGCGCCAGCTCGATAAGCTTGTTGCCGGGGTCGGAAACACCCGGAGTGCCGGCATCCGAAACCAAAGCCAAAATTTTCTCCTGTTTGAGAAGATCAATGATATATTCCACTTTTTGGATATTGGAATGCTGGTGATAGCTCATCAGCGGTTTTTTAAGCTCGAACCGCTCAAGTATCTTTTGCGTATTGCGGGTATCTTCGCACAATATCAAATCGGCCTCGGAAAGGATCCTCAAAGCGCGGGGAGAAACATCCTCCAAATTCCCGATAGGCGTGGCGACAATATAAAGCTGGGGCATTTATTTCTGCAAATTATTTTTATCAATACCCTTTGTCTCCATCTTCTTTATCTGCTCCTTCAGTTCGGCCATGCGCAGTTCCCTGCCGATGGTGAGCTTGTAGAACTTTTCGAGCTCGACTCTTTTCTGTTGTATTTCATCATAAGACAAAGAATTGTTGAATGCTACGGATGCTTGGGAGATCAAAGACTTCAAGAGATCCAGCTCTTGGGCCGTGTAAGGTTTTCCCGTGGCCTTGTCGCCTAAAATTATCATCCCTATAAGGTTATCCTTCACGAAAAAAGGAATTATAATGGATATTTCTTCCACAGCCAGATCTTTTTCCAGCAAGACCAATTTTGCTTCTATCCCGGCCCTGTCCTGGTCGTCCTTGAACCGATCTTTTATGAACGGTATGTCGTCTCTGGCCAATATTCTTTTATCTCGGCCGAACAAAAATAATAAGAACGATAATTGTCCGGCCAAGATCGATTCCATCCCCGCTTGCGGAAAAACGGCCGCCTTTTGGACGTAAAAATTCAGCTTCTCCAAATTTTTCAAGATCAAAGCGGCTTTCTCGACTTTCAGGGCATCCGTTAAAGAATCGATCATAAAATCCGAAAGCTCGTCCAGGTCGATCATCTGGTTCATCTTCTCGGAAAGAGCGGATATTTTTTCCCTAAGATTGAACAAAGAATAGTATAAATATCTTCCGGCGATCCTTTCAAAAAAAGCGAAAGACTTGCCATATATAGAAATGGCGACCAGAGAAAAAAGAGCATAAGATAAAAGGGCGTAAAGACTATTCTGCGGAATAACGGCAAAACGAGAGAACAAATAAGCCCATATCATGACGGGAGTGAAAGACAGAAGGTATATCCCGGTCCGGCCCAATATCCAGCGGATATCCATAAACCGATAGCGAAAAACGATATAAATGAAAGAAAGCCCCCAAACGGAAACCAATATGTTGGCCCAGGGCGGGATCAGCAATCCGTACCAAAAGAAATAGTTGGTGAACCCTCCTCCGAACCCTATAGGCATCGAGATCAAAAGATACTTGAGCTGGGTCTTTTTGTACCCGAAGCTTGCCTTCCAAGCTTTGAAAAGCTGGATATAAGAATAAGCCAAAATAACTCCCCAAGAGATAAGCAGATAAAAAGGATGCAATATCCCGGGCATGGGATAGTAAGGGAAAAAGAGCTTCTGATCCACATGATCCACATAATAAGGATGAAAACCGAAAATAGCGAACAATGCCGTCGCCCCGTAGGCCAGTATCAAAAACAATTTTTGGGCTTTTTGTTTTTCTATCCCCAAAAGAACGAAAACCCAATGGCAAAAAGACATCGGGATAAAGATCGCCCAGAAGTTAAGCATCCTTGCCCAAAACAACGCGGAGACCGCATCGCTCGATCTCAACCAAATAACATAGCTGGCAGACCATAAGGCCACAGAAACGCTAAAAAAAGCATAAAGCTGGTTGGACCGGTTTTTATATCCGATAAGAAACACGAAAAAACCTATCGCTATGAAGGATAAAGCGTTTATGAAGGCTGACGCTATGAAAAAATCCAGCAGCATAAAGTATCTTTAAGCTTTTTGCGCTATTTTATCCTCTAATTCTTTTATTTTGCTCTTCAGGTCCATCATCTTCAGCTCTCTATCTATCACCAGCTTATTAAATTTTTCCAGTTCCGCTTTGTTCTTCGCCAGCTGGTCGTAAGCCAAAGAATTGTTAAGGGCTACCGAAGCATGGATGGCGAAAGATTCCAACACCTCCAATTCCTGAAAAGTATAAAACTTGCCGCCAACCCTTTCTCCGAAAATTATAAATCCGATCAATTCTTCTTCGACGAAAAAGGGCATCAGCGCGGTAGCTCCGATCTTATCCATATCTTCTTTGAGAGCAAGCATTTTTTCCTTGACGGTCTCTTTTTCCGGGCCGGCTTCCAGCCGGTCAACGGTCAAAGTTATCTCTTCGCCGACCAATATTTTTTTGGTCTTTTTGAACCAAAAATTGATAAATTCTTTTTGGTTTTCCAAAAATGGCTCTATCTCTCCAGGAAGGAACCCGCTGATCTCTTCTATGTAAAAATTCTTCTGGTTTACGCTTCTTAAAATAACGCTCGATCTTTTAACGGCCATTGCTTGGGCCAGAGATTCAACCACAAAATCGGAAAGCTCTTCAAGATCGATCATCTGGTTCATCTTTTCGCTCAAAAGCGCGGCTTTTTGTTTGAGATTATAATAGGTGTAATAAAAATATTTTCCGGCGACCTCTTCAAAAAAATTAAACAGGAAATTGAACAAAGCTACGGCGCCGAAAGCGAACAGAATATCCATTGAAAGAATATAGCTCCTCCCCTGAACGGCATCTCTAAAGATAAAATACGTCCAAGCATACGCCGCGATCGATATCAGCGACGCCAAATAGATACCCACCCGGCCCAGGATCAAATTAAAATCCATAAAACGATAGTGGAAAATGATGTAGAGAAACGCCGCCCCCCATAAGGACATTGAGATATTGGCCCAAGGCAAAGCGGACACTCCGTACCAAAGCAAAAAATTGGTCAGTCCCCCTCCGAATCCGATGGCAACCGTAAGAAGAAGATACTTCAACTGCTCCCTTCGATAGCCTGAACTGGACCGGCAAGCCTTGAATAGCTCCCAAATGGGATACCAGACAATGAATCCCCAGCAAATTGCCAAAAAATAAGGATGCAAAACTCCGGGCACCGGCCAATAATCAAAAAACATCCTTTGGGCCAGGTCTTTGACATAATACGGAGTAAAAGCGAACGCGGAGAAAAAGAAGCTGGCGGCGTATGAAAAAAATAAAAAATTTTTAAATTTCTTTTGGCCTTCCACTCCCAGCACGGCAAGGAGCCAATGGCTGAAAAAAACCGGTATGAAAATAGCGCAAAAATTTATGATTTGGGTCCAGAGCATGGCCGAACCGTAGTTGTCGGACTGCAGCCAGAAAACATAACTTATCCCCCAGCAAGCCATCGCAAGGCTGAAAAGAGCGTAAAGCTGGTTAAGCTTTTTTTGAGGGCTGGATAAAAGAACAAAAAAGAAAATTGCCGTAAAAGCAAAGGCGTTTAAAAATCCTGACGCTATAAAAAACTCTAGCATTTTATTTGTTTATTTTAGTTATAAAAACAGTTAATGAGCTTGAAAACGGGGAAGCAATATCGGCTGGCAATCGCTCTCTCTCCGGGCGAGGAGGAAATCCCTCAAAAAAACGCAGTCCCCTACGGAACGGGCCGGATCTCTTCCTTTTTCTTTTCCAGAAATTCTTTCACAACCTCGTAAACTATTCCGGACATTGGGATAACCAATATCGCTCCCAACATCCCCCATAGCCTTGCTCCTATCAATAATGACACTAATACCAGCACCGCCGGGATCCCGATGAATTTTTTTGTAAGCATCGGCGTCAAAATATTCCCTTCTATTTGCTGGATCAAAACAAAGCCTGCCAATATCATCAAAGCCGCAGTCCAGCCAAGTTCAACCAAAGAAAATATGCCGAGAAAAAGGCCGGCCACCATTGGTCCGACGATCGGCACGATATTGGTCACGGCCGCAAAAAGAGACAAGGTCAATATTCCCTCGTGGAGATCGAATGCCCTGAGCAGGAGGTAAGTAAAAATGCCAACGAAAACGCAAGTCAGGACGCGAGTCGCGAACCATCCTGCAACCTTGGTCTGGACATTGGAAAAAAGGCTGTAAATATAGTTCTCATAATTCTTGGGCGTAACCAGGTATATGAACCTCTCCACCGATTTTTCTTCCAGAGACAGGAAAATCGAAATGGTAAAAATCGTCACCATCGTAAAGAACCCTCCAAAAAGGGTTGAAGCGGCGCTAAAAATATTGGAAGGCGCGCTTATCACCAAAGTCTGAAGGTAGCCCTGGAAAACTTCAAAACTTTGGAACTGCTCCAAATTCAAACTTTTCAAAAAAGGCGCGGCTTTTTCGAAATAAACGGGAAGATGCTCATTAAGATTCAAAAATTCCGCCAGAAAAGTTCCGGCCGTCGAATAAATGAACCCTCCGATCATTATAAAAAACAGC
The DNA here is from genome assembly GCA_041652155.1 of Minisyncoccota bacterium. Lineage (GTDB taxonomy): Bacteria > Patescibacteriota > Minisyncoccia > Minisyncoccales > JAQTVQ01 > CAIMDX01. Next base: position 7,693 of record JBAZHV010000023.1, on the reverse strand, counting down.
AGGTAAACAAAGGCTACCGCCATTGATCTCGGCACTTTATTTTTTTGCAGAAACGCGATTGCGGGGTTGAACAGGACCGAGATGACCAAAGAAAAAAATACCAAGGTCAGAATATCGTTAACAAGGTAAATAAGGTAAAAACAAAACAAGCCGAAACCTACTTTCAGAATAGACGCCCAAGAAATATCTAAAGTTTTTCCGTCAGCCATATTTTATAATTTTAATATTTCTTCAAACTCTGCTTTGTCGCCGAACGGTCCTATCAAAGCCAAGTTCAATTTTTCGGGCTTAAAAATATCGCGGGCGACGTTTAAAACGTCATCAGCGGTTACTGCTTTTATTTTAGCAAATATCTCGCCGGGGGTTAAGGCTCTTTCTTCCAACAACTCCTGCTCGGCGTAAAAAGACGCCAAAGCATGGGAAGATTCCAAGGCGATATATCCCTTGCCGATATAATTGTCTTTGGCCCGTTTGAGTTCTTCGGGAGAAACTTTAGCTGACGCTATTTTTTTAAATTCTCCGAGGATAACTCCGATCCCTTCTTTGAGCCTGCTCGTATCAAGATTGGCGTTTGCCATCAGATACCCCGCATCAGGATCGGCAAGCATCTCGGTATTGGCGTAATAAGCCAGGCCTCTTTTTATCCTTACCTCCTCCATTAAACGAGAAGTCATCATCCCTCCCAAAATTATATCAAGCACTTCCGCGGCGTATCTTTTATCGTTCGAAGACTTGTAAGCTCTCACCCCCATAGCAAGCTGGGTCTGATTGGTCTCTTTGGGATATATAAGAACCTGCGGTTTTTGCTGGAATTCTATAACCGGAGCTTTGGCTGACGGCTTTGCGGTCGAAATGCCGGCGAAATAATTACCGATATTCTTCAGCGCCTGCGCTTCGTTAAAATTTCCGGAGGCGCAAACGATAGTGTTGGACGCCACATACTGGCTCTGGCGATAGCTCAAAAGGTCTTCCCTTTTAATGTTGGACACCGTTTCTTTCGTACCGCCGATGTCCCAGCCTGCCGGCTGGTCGCCATACAAAGCCTGCGTCCAGACAGTCGAAATATGGCGCGCCGGGTTATCGTAAAACATATTCAATTCTTCGATGATGGTGCCCCTTTCTTTGGCTATCTCCTCTTGAGGCAAAGTGGCGTTCAAAAAAATGTCCGAGGTCCAATCCAAAGCTATATCAAATTTTGAAGATTCCACCTTGGCATAATAGCCCGTATAGTCCGGTCCGGTAAAAGCGTTGAACACTCCTCCCGCTTCGTCCATCGCGGCGAAGACATCCATTTCTGTCGGGCGGTTAACCGTGCCCTTGGCAAGCATATGCTCCAAAAAATGAGAGACTCCGCTGATCTCTTTTCTCTCGTATTTGGAACCGGTTCCGACCAATATCAAAACCGTAACAGTCTTGCTGCTCTCTTGCGGCACGGTAATGACCCTCAACCCGTTGCTAAGCGTTGTTTTTTTGAACATCTTCCAATTTTTTACCGACAAATAAATAAAACTTGAATGACCTCCTGCTGGCGCTGCCTGCCAGAAACCGATACAGCAATTTTCAATGAATGTTTCAATTTTCCAATGTTGCAAAAAATTTTATATCGCGGTTGGAGCATCGGGATATTGGAATTTCATTGAAAATTCCTGCCTGACGGCAGGCAGGAAAAATTGTAAATTAAAAATTTTTCGCTTCATTTCCATCGCTCCGTACCGGCTGGGCTATTGCCCTATTTTTTCTCTAAGATAGTTCACGAGCTCGCTGATCTTTATTCTTTCTTGGGTCATTGTGTCGCAATCGCGAACGGTCGCGTCGCCGTTCTGCAATGTGTCGAAATCGATGGTGACGGCGTACGGAACGCCGACTTCATCAAGCCTGCGATAGCGGCGTCCGACAGTGCCGGCCTCGTCGTACTTGCATACAAAATATTCTTTGAGGGCATCGAAAACCTCTTTGGCCTTGGCGACCAAATCAGGTTTGTTCTTCAACAAAGGAAGTACTCCTACTTTGACCGGAGCCAGTCTGTTTTTGAATCTTAAAACCGTCTCCGCTTCTTTAACGGATTCGGTGGTCTGGGTGCGGCCGCCTTGGATCTCTTCAAAAGAGTCGCAGAGCACGGCGAAGAATAATCTTTCCACTCCGCAGGAAGGTTCGATCACGAACGGCACATAAGAACTTTTATCCGAATCGTCAAAATATTTCAGATCGGTTCCCGAATGCTGCTGGTGCCTGCCAAGATCAAAATCCCGACGGTTGGCGATGCCTTCTATCTCGGACCATCCCCAAGGGAATTTGTATTCGACGTCAACGCAAGCTTTGGCATAATGGGCCAATTCATCGGGACGATGAGGCCTGAATCTTAAATTTTCCTCTTTCAAACCGAGATCTTCAACATACCAGCGCATTCTCTCCTTGGTCCAATATTCAAAAGCTTTTTCATCTTCCCCAGGCTTTACGAAATACTCCATTTCCATCTGTTCGAACTCCCTGCTGCGGAAAATAAAATTGCCGGGAGTGATCTCGTTGCGGAAGGCTTTGCCGATCTGGGCGATGCCGAAAGGCAATTTCACTCTCTGCGTATCAAGAATATTCTTATAACTGGCAAAAATTCCTTGGGCGGTTTCCGGCCTCAAATAAGCCAGAGAAGCATTGTCTTCCACGGGACCGACAAAAGTGCGGAACATTAAATTGAATTTGCGCGGAGCGGCCAGCTCTCCTTGGCAATCGGGACATTTGGCGCTGGCCAAAACTTTGGCCATCTGATCGATATCGGCTGTGTCCTTAACTTCTTCGTCCGTAAACCCGAGTTTTTTAAGCTCTCCGGCGTCTCTTAATTTTTCCATCAAATGATCGGCTCTGAACCTTTTATGGCAAGCTTTGCATTCGGACAAAGGATCGGAAAATTCGGTAGTATGCCCGGAAGCCTCCCATATCCTCGGGCTCATAATGATGGAACTGTCCAGCCCGACCATATCCGTCCTCTTTTGCACCATGGCTCTCCACCAGGTTTTTTTTATGTTATTTTTCAACTCCACGCCTAAAGGACCAAAGTCAAAAAAACCGCCGAAACCTCCATATATCTCTGAACTCGGGAAAACAAATCCCCGCCTTTTGATCAACGAAAGAATTTTTGCTGTTGTATCTTCCATAGCCTTTGTATCCTTTTCCTCTTGTTCTCAAGATCGTCTTGCAAACATCAGAGGTTCAAGGGGGTTTATATTATTTTTTGCTTATTGATCCTGTATTGATGTTATTTGACCCTTGCTTTTAATTGGCCTATTTCCGAGCTCAAAGTAGTTCTGGTCCACTGGTCTTCGCCCGATATCTGGGCGGTGTCCAGCAATAAAAGCTCTCTGCCCGAATCTTGGCTTGCGGGAGAGACCGCCAGCTGGAAGGCGCAAACTTTAGGGTCTGTCAGTACTCCCGATCCCGCTTCCAGATCGCCAACCTGCCACAATATCTCGCGCGAAACCGAATCGAAAGTGATCCCTGAATTTTCCGGCGGCCAAACTTCTCCTGTGAAATTAACTCCTTCGGGCAATGTGGCCCTGATCTTTACGTTGCCGACTTTATTGTAAGAATTGGTTATCTTCCAAACCACTGCGAACGTGTTGCTCTTGTCCGGTTCCAGCGGCAAAGATCCTGAGCTGGTGAAATATTTATCCAGAGATATCTCTCCTTGGCCGATCAGCGATGAGGTTATCTTGTTGGCAAAACTCTCGCCGGCCTGGTTGATGGTGATCTTGTTCAGCACTTGCGGATTTTTATCGGCCAGCGTCTGCATAGGCCAGCTGCTTTTAAGCTTCACCCAAAATTCGATCTTTCCCTCTTCTCCTTTGTCCAAATATTGAAGCTGGGAAATTTTCTTGCCGTCCCAAATTATGGAATTGTCTCCGGAATGGAAATCTCCTTCCGGCGCCCTGATCGATTGCAGATCCAACCCGCTGCCATCAAGCCTCGAGATCAAAACCAGATCGGTCAAAGGATATTCGCCCATATTGCGGAAAGACACTTCGTAGTGCAACAAATCTCCCGGAACGGCGACGTATTGAGGGCTGCCGTTTACCTTTTGAGAAATATACAGGTCCGGAGCGGCGATCTCGACTCCTTTATAGACCTCCTTCAAAACAATGAATTCTCCCTCCCGCCAAATACCGATCTGCGCCTTGAAAACTTTTTGTTCTTTAGCCTCCCCGCTTACAGACCCGGTCACTTCCACTCTGCCTCCTTCGCCTTCGTTGAGATTGGCTATATTCCATACATTCCCCTGATCCTGGTCCAGGGCCTGCGGCTTGGCCGAAGCGAACTGGAAACCGCTGGGCGGATATTGCACCTTGCAGGTCAGATCGTTCAGCGGATAAGAAACATTGGACCAATAATTTATTTTAAACGTAAAATTCTTTCCGGAAGACACCTCGGAAGAAGGAAAATCAAGAGTGAAGTTAATGGAAACTTTGTTGATCACGGTCGTGAACGTTGTTGAAACTTCATTGCGGGAGCTCAATCCTTTAGGCTGGAAATTCAAAGTCGCTTTGGCGGTTTCGGCATCCCCTTCTTTCCCCAAAAGCCTGCCGGTAAAAGTATAACTGCGTTCTTGGCCGGGATAAAGATCTCCGCCTAGTTGGTCGGAGGACATTCTCTGTATCCTGTCCTTGCCCTCTTCCAGCATCGAATTTTTCGGGAATTCAAAAGACAGCTCCGGACTTTCGGCTCTCACATTGCCGTTGTTCTTGAACTTGACCACGTATTGGACCTCATCCCCCAACCCGGTATTTTGCGGACCCAATATCTCCAGCTTTATGATCTCTTTGGAATAAGAGCTTTGCTTCCATAGCAGAAAACCGCCGGCCAGGACCGCGGCAATGGCTATAATGATCAAAATAATTTTTTTGCTCATTTTCTTTTGGTGCTCTGTTCTTCCGCCACGGAGAGGATGGGATGCCAGCCTCAAAGCGGAAAGGAAAAGAACATATTCCCAGAGATATTTTCAAAAGATCTCTGCGGATAACCCGGGCGCGAAAACCGGGAATTTCTGCGATCCGCCTTTACCCGGCAGAACGCAGGGTCTATTTATTATTCAATTTTTTAATGCCCAGCCATAATTCTTCCCCGTCAACTTTGACGGTCTTTTCCAGTTTGAATTTTTCCGGCTTCTCCCCTTTAAGATCAAAAGACTTGGCAACAACTTCTTTGGCCGCGTTCTTGGCATTTTTAGAGAGAACGGAGTTCAAAATATCGCCGCCTTTAAATTTGATGGAAATTATATCTTCCGGCTTCAATCCCGCTTCTTTTCTCATCTGCTGTATCTGCCTTAGAACTTCCCTGATGGTTCCCTCTTCTTTAAGCTCCGGAGTGATATTGGTATCCAGTTCAAAAGCCGAAACCAGATCGGGCGCCAGAACGATCTGCTTAACGTTCACTTCTTCCTTGACTATATCGAGCAAGCCTTTGGCGATGCTGCCTTTTTCTCCTTTTATTTTAAGCAAGCTCAACGGCTGCCTGACCTTGATCTTAGCTTTGGCGCGTTCGGCCAAAACCAGAGTTGCGACATCTTTAACTTTGGCCATCTGCTCTTCCAATTCTTTTTTATCCAGCTTCTTTTCAAATTGAGGATAGAAAGACAAATGCACGCTCTCCGGATCTTTTTTGGATCTCATTCTTTGGTAGACAGCTTCGCTGATGAACGGCGTGAACGGGGCGGCGATCTTGCAAAAATTGATCAAAACGTAATAAAGGGTTTGGCCCGCCTCTTTCAGCTCGGTCTTGCTGGCCGGCTTTTGGAAACGCTTGCGCGAACGGCGGATATACCAATTGGACAGGTCTTCCGCCAAGAATCCTTCAAGGGATCTGGCTGCTGAAACGGCATCGTATTGTTCCAATTTTTCGGTGACCTCTTTGGTCAAATTGTTAAGTCTGGAAATGATCCACTTGTCCAGCGGATTTTTCCCTGCAACAACTTTATCGGTAAACTTCATTCCTTTGGTATAGGTTTCAAAAAACACCACCGAATTCCATAGGGTCATAAAGAAACGCCTGTAAAGATCTTCCAAACTCTTGAAATCGAATATCTTGGCCTCGGCTATTTGGCTGACGGTATAAAGATAAAGCCTGACCAGATCGGCGCCGTACTTTTCCATCGTTTCCATCGGAGGCACGATGTTACCTTTGGACTTGGACATTTTTTGTCCTTTTTCATCCAACAATATCCCTGTGCAGGCAACATTCTTGTAGGCCGGACCAAGGTCCAGAGCGGTCGATATGGCCAACAAGGTATAAAACCAGCCTCTGGTCTGGTCGATGCCTTCGGCGATATAGTCCGCGGGGAAAAATTCTTTTTTATCGATCTTCTCCTGATTTTCAAAAGGATAGTGCCATTGGGCGTAAGGCATGCTGCCCGAATCGAACCAGCAGTCTATCACCGGTTTGACACGCTTCATTTTTCCTCCGCATTCGCAATTTATTTCCACTTCATCTATAAAGGGACGATGAAGGTCTTTTAATTTTTTGCCGGATCTTTCTTTCAGTTCCTTGATGCTTCCGATGCAGATCTGTTTTTTGCATTTAGGGCAATCCCAAACAGGCAGAGGCGTTCCCCAGTATCTTTCTCTCGATAAATTCCAATCTTTAACGTCTTTTATCCATTCTCCGAACCTTCCTTCTTTGAAAGTTTCCGGTATCCAATTCACCTTCTCGTTATTTTCGATCAGCTTGTCTTTCAACGATGTCATCTTGATGAACCAGCTTTCCTTGGAGTAATACAGCAAAGGAGTGCCGCAGCGCCAGCAAAAAGGATAGTCGTGTTCGTACGGTTCTTCTTTAAAAAGAATGTTCCTCTCTTTTAAATTTTCTACGATAAGAGGATCGGCCGATTTGGCAAATTTCCCCACTATATTTTCCGTGTCCTTGCTCTTGGACAGGTCGGCAGTCATCTTTCCCTGCTCGTCAACGGTCGTGAATATTCCGGGAAATCCGTATTTTTGCGACAGCTGATAATCGTCGGTACCGAAACTGGGTGCGATGTGGACAATGCCGGAACCGTCCTGGGTCGTGACAAAATCGGCGGCGTAAATTTTCCACGCGCCTTTATCCCGCAAGTTCTGATCGTTATAGTACAGTTCGGAAAAAGGAGGGATATAACCCTCGGAATATTTCCCGATCAATTCCTTTCCTGTGAATGTTTCAAGGACTTGGTAATGCTCTCCAAGCACGCTTAATCTCTCTTGCGCCAAGATCAATATTTGCCCTTCGAACTCAACTTTAGCATATTGGATCTTTTCCCCTACGGCCAGAGCGGTGTTGGCCGGCAAGGTCCAGGGAGTCGTCGTCCAGACCAAAAAGAAAGCATTCTCCTGCCCCTTGATCGGAAATTTCAGATAGACCGAATTTTCTTTAACTTTTTTATAGCCCTGCGCCAGCTCATGGCTGGAAAGAGAAGTGCCGCAGCGGGGGCAATAAGGGGTCACGCGATAGCCTTGATACAGCAATCCTTTATCCCAAATTCTTTTCAAGATGTTCCAGACCGATTCGATATATTCGTTGGTGTAGGTGACGTAAGGGTCTTTCATGTCCACCCAATAACCCATTCTTTCGGTCATCAGCTCCCATTCTTTTTTGTATTCCCAAACCGACTCTTTGCACTTTTGGTTAAAAGCGGCTATTCCGTATTCTTCTATATCTTTTTTGCTTTTGAGGC
>JBAZHV010000022.1:0-13641 GCA_041652155.1 Minisyncoccota bacterium | reverse complement strand
ATAGCGCCGCTGGTAATTTTAAGCACAATCTTTTATTTTTTAACAAAATGATCGTCGACAATCGAATGTCGATCGTCGAAGGTCGGATATCGTAACGACTTTCGATCTTCGACAATCGAATATCGAATTATTTTATGCAGACCAACAATCCCATCAAAGATCTTAACGAATTCGTGGAAAAAGTGGACGATATGAAGAAGAAAGACAGGATGGACCTGTCCTCGGACCAGGACTTGAGCATGGCTATTATGAATTTGATCGCCATCGAGGAGCACTTCTTCTTTACCGGCGCCAAGACCGGCAAGAATGAATATTACGATCTGATCAACGTGGTACGCGAGATGCGCAAAGAGCTTTTGAAAGAGATCATCAAGGAATACGAAGGCGAAGTTTGGTGCATTTCCAAGCATTTGCTGTCCGCTTCGATGAGATTGATGGAAGTGGGAACGAAACAGCTTTCAATGGGCAAGAAGGATGTTGCCTACAGCCTTTTTGGCAAAGCTTTCGATCTCTATTCCCTGTTTTGGGGGCTGAATATGAAATTGATCAAGCTGGATGATGTAAAAAAAGCCGATAGCGGCATTGCCCAGGCCGCGGAGAAAGAGGCCTTCGGACAAAAAGATGCTATCCGCCATGGCCAAGGCCAGCCGGCGGTTGGCACTGGCGCCGAAAAGAAAGGGTTGATGGCCAAACTCAATGAAATGGTCAGAAAAGTCGTCGATTGTTGTATCGAATAGAAAAAATCATTACTTATATCAAAAAGTTGGCAAAGGCCGGGCCTTTGCCAACTTTGTAAGGTAAAAGATTAAAAAGGCGCCGTTGAACGGCGCCTTTTTAATTATCGTTCTATTGCTCCCCTTCTTCGTTTTGTTCCATGAGAGGGACATCTTGTTCGTAAACGAGGTAATTGCCTCGTTTATGTATGGTCGTTTTGCCGTCTTCGCTTTTTCCTCTTGAGTAGAATTCGTTTTGCTTTTCCATCCCTTCCAGTTCTGCCGGGTCCGCTTCGTTGGCGTTCCGGACGATGAACTCTGTTTTTACCAGATCGTTTTCCATCAGCTCCCGGTACAAAGGCGAATACGAGCCTACGGCGAAAACCAGATCTTCGGACGGCCCGATCTTGTAAAGATCGGCGGTAATTATTTTGAAGGGAACGCCTTTATAATTTGGGTCTCCTTTGGCCTCTGGAATGTCTTCGATCTCGCAGCCGTTGTTTTTCAGCACTTTTCGCAGTCTGTCAAAATCCTCTGATCTGAAACGGACAACGTATTCCTGGCTGCTGGTAGCTTCCATTATTGCTTCCGGTACATTTAATCTTTCTTTCTCGAACAGGTCCATTTTTTCTTTTTCTTTGGCAACTTCAGGCTTTGAGGTCTGATCTTCGGCCGTTCCGTTCAATTCTTTTTTGGTTTTTTCCGCCAACTGGCCGACTTTAGCCCTTATTTCTTCCAGCTTCGCGTCCAGCCCTTGTTCTTTGCGGGCTGTTCCAACTTCTTCAGCAGAGATGTCCAAGCTTTTGGCCTCGGAGCTTATCTTGCGCTCGGCTTCGGGCAAAAATTCAGCCGTTTGGCGATCGATTTGAAGTTCGGGGCTATCGATCTGTTCTTTGCCGGAAGAGTTGTCGATCGATCCGGGTTTTTGCTCGCCCTCGTTTTGTTTTAACGGTTCTTTTTCCAGGTTCATATGTTATTCGAGAGTCTTTTTGATCTCTTTTAATTTTTTATCCCTTAAGAATCCGACGAAATCGGACACGATCTTTTCGCGTTCTTTTTCCAGCTCCGCCAACTCCATATTATATTTTTCGAGGACCTTGTCCGTTCTTTTTTTGTTTTTCTGATTGTCTCCGTTCATATTGATTTGGCGGTTATTTTTTCTCTTTATGTTTTTTCATTTCTTCCATCAGCCGGTCATGGAAAGAATCGAGAATGTATGGGTCGTTAGCCTTTTTCACTTCGTTTATTATTTTTTCGATCTTTTCTTTTCCGAAAAGGGCTTCTTTGACAAACGCGGCCACTTTGTTGTCTTTTTCTTCGGTGATATCCGGCTGTTGCCCGGTCGCTTCGGCAACGGAATTTGCCGGGGTGTCGGAAAGACGGCCCAATATTTCGTCCGCCCTTTCTTTCTTGGCTGTTTCTATGTCTGACCGGATAGACTCTCTGTCGAAGAGAGATCCTTCCACTTTTGATCCTTCCACTTTCTGGCCGTTCGCCTCGGGACTGCTTGGCTGTAAATTATTTTCTAAATTTTCTCCTGGCATATTTGTTTTGTTCTAGTATTTTTATAATTTTCTTCGGCGGTTTTCTATCCCCTCTTCGACTATTTCGCGGCTTATCCCCCATTTTAAAGAATAATAATCTTTTATATTTTGCATCCTCTTTCTGTCGCTTTCGCTTGGGGCATAAGTTTTGATATTGAATGGCGCGGAGATTTGGCCGCTGGCCATTACCCTTATGTAAGCGTTGAAATTGTCTATTTTTATCAGATCTTGGGCGTTAAAAACCGGGTCGAATTCTTTTTTAAGGTATTCGGCATCTTCAACTCCGACGCGGAAAGCGATAAACGTTCCGATATTGCCGAAAACGCTGTCCCTTATCATTTCAGGCAGCTGGCCGATGAATTGGTGGGAGAGGGTCAGACAAAGCTTGTATTTTCTGGCTTCGGACAGAATAGAAGAGATGGTATCGGTGGCGAAATTTTGGAATTCGTCCAAATACAGATAAAAATCCTTGCGGTCTTTTTCGGGCGTGTCCACGCGGGAAAAAGCGGCAATGGCCAGCTTGCTGGTGATGATCAGTCCGAGGAGAGAGCTGTTGATATCGCCTAAGCGGCCCTTGCTCAAATTGACCAGGAATATCTTTTTGGTGTCCAATATCTCTCTGAAATTGAAGGTGCTTTTCGTCTGTCCAAGGATCGGTCTCATATAATCATTAGAGATGAACGTATCGAATTTGGAAGTGATATACGGCACGAGGTTTTTTAAAGAAGATTCTCCCCCGGCTTGTTCGGCCTGGTTTTCCCAGAACTCTTTAACCATAAGATTGCGGCATTTGGCCAGCAGGCGGTGGCGGAATTCGCTGTCGGCCAGCACTTTTGGCACTTCCATCAGAGTGTAAGTCTCATTAGGGTCGTCCATCAAAAGCATCAAGGCATTTCTGGTATATTGCTCGAAAATGGGCCCTCCGGTCTGTTTCAAGTCGTATAATTTATCGAATATTTTTATGAATTCGTTGACGATGAATGTTTTTTGTTCCGGGAAATTGGGATCATATTCCAGCATGTTCAAGCCGATGGATCTTTTGAGGTTGGTCGGATCAAAAACGATCGTGTCCTCCACTCTGTTGTTGGGGATATTCCCTAAGATATCGTCGATAAGATCCCCGTGCGGATCCAAAACTCCAACCCCGTCGCCGTTTAGGACATCCTGCTCTATCAGGTTGGATAGGAAAGCTGATTTGCCGGTACCCGTTTGGCCGATAACATACAGATGGCGGCGTCTGTCGTCCCGGCCGATGCGAATATCTTTTTTTCCGCCGCGGTATTGGTTAAAGCCCAGCAACAGCCCTTCTCCCGGCAAGTAAGCCGGCGCAGGCGCGACCTTAAAGCTAAGGGTTTTGATGTTCGGTGTTTTCAGTAAAGGCGTCGGGAGATGGAAGATGCTGGTCATCTCTTCGGTGCTTAGAATGAACGCTTGTCCGGAATTGAAATTGCGGAAACTGTAATCATATAAAAGTTTTTTAGCTCCGCCTTTTTTTAATTTTGAGATGTGAAAATTGTTCAGCTTGGGCGAAGAGAACTGGCCCAAAGATCCGGCGAGCTGTTCGAAAACCTGCTCGCTTCGGACCTTATCTTTTATAGAGACTATTATCCTTACATTCGCTTCAAAGCTGTGCCGCGCCAGTTTGTTTTCGATCATTTTGATCAATTCTTCGTCCGCTTTGGGTTGAGTTCCCTGATCTTGCGCTTTTTTCTCCTTTTCTTTCTTCGATTCGAACGATCCGAAAGTGCCGGTGGCGGACATCGCCTCTCGGAAATTTTTCCCTTGGGCCATCTCGTCGATGATCTTTTTCCCTCTGCCGTGCCAGCCGGCAGGATCATTCTTGAAAATTATTTGAACGGCGGCTTCTTCTTTTTCTTTAAGCTTGGTCAGGACGTTGGCAATGCTTGCCAGAGGATCCGTTTCCATATAGTTGTAAGTTTTGATCGGCAGGAAAACCGGTTTTTCGGTTCTGGCATAGCCGCAGCAGACCTCTTCGTCCAAGCCGAAAATATTGAAGTCTTTGCATCTTTCGATCTGGGCATCCGGATAGAGGCCGTTGAGCTTTTTTTCTATGAGGTCCGCGTATCTGTCGGGCGCGGCGGCGTAAAAGCATATCTCCTCCCCTATTTTGGCGATCTCCAGAGATATCCAAGGACTCACAAGAGAGAACCATCTTTGTTTTTTCAGAGAGACCATTCCGTCATAAAAGTCCTCCATTATTTTTATCCAGTCTTTTTCCTGCTTGCCGGATTGCTGGATCTCTTCAGCTGTTTTGTTGGGAACCTTAATGGAAAGAAGGACGAGGCCCAAAGATTGTTCCAAGTTTTCGGATCTCCGCCTTTTTTCGACAATGTAAGCCGACAAAAGAAAGAGACTCAAAGAACCGGCCAGGATATAAGCATAGCCGTCCGGAATGGAAATGGAAGTGTCGGGGATGGTCATTTAAAAATTTTCAATTTACAATTTTTCCTGCCTGCCGGCAGGCAGGAATTTTCAATGAATGTTTCAATTTTCCAATGTTTGAAACATTGAGGCATTGGAATTTCATTGAAAATTATCACGGCTACTTATTTTTATTATCCATATCAAGGGAAGGATCAACGCAGTATGGTTTCTCGGCAGTACAATAGTTTTCGTTCGTTAAGTCCGCATAGCCGGTACTGTCGATGCACCAATACTCTTCATTGAAGCTGTTTTCTCCCAACAGTTTTGCCTTGACGCAGTAGCTCGTGTCGCTGGTCTGCGCTTGGCAAGATTCTCCACTTGCTTTTCTTATCTTTTGACAAAGGGTGGAATAGTTAAGATCACCTTCCAGCCCGACATAGCTGGAGTTGCTGCTGTTGTAGATCAAGGCTGTTGGCCTTAGTTGCGCCATATATGCTTTTATCGTCGAATTTTGGGCGGCAGTTGCCGCTGGAGAAAGTTTTTGGCTGTTTTCTTTTTCGTCGGTATTGTCCGATTCGGCGCAGTAGGGCTTTTCATCTGTGCAATAATCTTGGGGGACATAGTTCGAATAACCGTTGCTGTCGATACAATAATATTCTTCGTCGTAGCTGCTCGTTCCCAATAATTTCGCTTTGACGCAATAGCTTTTATCGCTGACCTGCGCCTGGCAAGAATTTCCGCTTGCTTTTTCTATCTTTTGGCGGATCAGTGAAAATTCGGAATTTGCTTCAAGCCCGGCATAACTGTAACCATCGCTGTTGTTCGTATGAACTGCGGCAACAGACCTTAGCTGGGCCATGTAGCCTTTGATTGTAGCGTTTTTGGCGGCGAGGGGGGCGGGGGATGGTATGTTGATAACGACCATGCCGACTATAAACAAAAAGATCGGGATGATAAAGAGACCCATGATCCCCGCGAAGATGAGCCAGCCTTTGCCGCTCGGCTTGAACTCGAATTGGCCCTTGGCTTCTTTAACATTCTTGTAGAACAAAAAGAAGTAAGCCATCAATAACGGCAAAGCAATGAGCTGTACGGGCAAGTTTATCAACCCGCCTATTATACTTGTTATTTCCTCGCCGAAGATCGAAGGAGCGGTCCATGAGAAGATAAAGAAAGGCAGAAGCATCAGGAAATATAACAGGAAGATGAAAAGGTTTTTTCCGATCGCATTCCATATCTGGCCTTGGGCGTAAGCTTTGCTTTTGAGCAGCGCGCCCATTCCCCCAATGTTCTCATCTACCAAAACGTAAATGGCGAACATGAACCAGAAAGAAAAGATAATACCCGGGATGATGAATAAGAACAGCCCTCCAAGAACGATGAATCCGCTTAGCAATCCGACCCACCAAAAAGATACTATCTTCGGCCAGGCCCGGCGCAAAGACTCATTGACCCCTATCCTTTCCTGGCTGTCTTTGATCGCGTATATAAGAGCTATCTGCCCCCAGAATTGGGCGATTATGGCCACCAAATAAAGCGCGAGGAATCCGACGATTATGGAGAAAGAGTTTTTCGAGAAAACATAGGCCGCCCCCGGAATGATGCCGAAGACAACCATCGCGGCAATAGGAAAGAGAGCTAGCCCTATCAGCGTCCAAGCTCTGTCCTTATACAGCCTCCAAGCCTGGCCCAAAAGCTCGCTCGCCTTGAGCAGGCGGACATTTTCTTTGGCCGGAGCAGACGGCATCGGCACATAGTTCGGGTCTTGGACCGCGGCGAAGGCTTCCCTTATATCCCCTTCCGCCCAGCCGGTGTCCAGGAGAATCTTTCTGATCTTCTCCCCCTCAACACCCTTTTCTATTTGCTGTTTGATATAATCGGTCAGTTGTTGGTTTGGCATATCAAAATAATTTTCAATTTCTAATTTTTAATTTTCAATGAATTTCCAATTTTTCTATCAAAGTGCAAAATATTTGGGACATTGCAAATTGAAGCATTCATTGAAAATTGGATTTTGAAAATTAAAAATTATCGCGTTTATCTATTTTTATTATCTCAAATGTTTCCGAGTCTATTTTTATTCTGTCGCTTGTTTTCAGATTGCCTGCCAGCATCGCTTTGGCGATGATGTTTTCGATCTTTTCCTGAATAGACCTTCTCATTTCTCTTGCTCCGAATTCCGGGTTAAAACCGATCCCGGACATTTTCTCGACCAGTTCGGAGGTGATCACCAGGTCTATTTCTTTTTGGGAAAGGCCGGTTCTTATTTCTTCAAGCATAAGCCGGGCGATCTTTTGGAGATGGTCTTGCGCCAGTGTCCGGAACAGAACGATCGCGTCGAACCTGTTCAAAAATTCCGGCCTGAAAAGGCCTTGTTTCAATACTTCATCGACGAATTCTTGTTTATATTCCGACAAGTTCCTGCCTTTTTTAACGGCGTCCCTTACCAGCTCCGCTCCCGCGTTGGAAGTTGCGATAATGATGGAGTTCCTGAAATTAACTGTTCGTCCCGATCCGTCGGTCGCGCGGCCTTCGTCCAATATTTGCAGAAAGAGATCCAAAATGTTGGGATGGGCTTTGTCTATTTCATCAAGCAAGATCAGGGAGAACGGGTCTTCCCTTATCATCGTCGTGAAATATCCGGGATTTTCTCCGTCGCCGATCAGTTTGTTGATCGAGCCGACTTCTTGATATTCGGACATATCAAGACGGATCATTTTTTTCTCCGAGCCGAAATAAGCCCTTGCCAGGCATTTGGCGGTTTCGGTTTTGCCTACGCCGGTCGGACCGAGGAAAA
This sequence comes from Minisyncoccota bacterium, assembly GCA_041652155.1. Lineage (GTDB taxonomy): Bacteria > Patescibacteriota > Minisyncoccia > Minisyncoccales > JAQTVQ01 > CAIMDX01. Next base: position 6,202 of record JBAZHV010000022.1, on the reverse strand, counting down.
GAAAACTGCCCAAGGTCCTCTTGCCGTCTTTTATGTCGGCTCTCGCGCGGCGCAGGGCGTTGGCGATCTCGGAAACGGCTTCTTCCTGCCCCACGAGACGCTGGTGGATGATGTCTTCGAGATTCAGCAAAACATCTTTTTCGTTTTGGCTTGCCTCTCCCACGGGAATTTCTATCCTCTCCGAAACCAAAGCGTCAACTTCTTTTTTTAAGATCAGGTTCGATCCCCCGCGCCTGTTCCTTATTTTATAAACGATCACCCCGTCCAAAATGTTCAGCGCTTTTTTTGGAAAAGGGACATCGGAAATGTAGCGGTCGGCAAGTTCTATTATTTCTTCAAGCGCCTGGAAAGTGACCAAGAATTTTGTTTGCCTTTCTATCTCCAAAGACGCTTCTTCCAAAACCGCCAGCGTTTCTTTCGCCGCGGCCTCCGGTACTTCCACTTTGGTGAAATGCGTAAGTGCTTCTTTGGTCTGATGCCAGACATGGTTAAAACCTTCGGAAGTCGTAATGCCTATAAGGCGGAACCCCGGGTGGGAAACATATTCCGACAGCACTCCGGAAATATTGACCTTGGCTATCTCCCTGGCCCCGAAATGGGATCCTATATAGTTGTGGATCTCGCGGATCACGAGAATGACGTTGCCAGCGCGCATCGCTTCGTTGAATATCAGCCTTAAAGTATTTCCAAGATCTTCGATGTTTTGCGCGGAAGCTATTACAGAAGGCATATCGATCTCGACCACCCTGCTGAAATTAAGAGTTCTGTAGCTGCGGCCTTCCGAAACTTTGTTCGCCAGATTGGACAAGAGCATTCTTCTGCCTGTTCCCGGCTCTCCGACCAGCAAGGCGGAAGTGGTGCCGCCCGATCCGATCAAAGCGTCTTCCAGTTGTTTTATTTGTTTCTCGTGCAGGAGGATCCCAAGGGAAGGAAGATTTTTTTTGAAATTCGTAAGGTCGCGGGAATAAAGATTGAGGTAGTAGGTATGTCCCGCCGCCCAGTGCCTTCCGATGCTGTCTTTTCTTATGAGATTTTCTTTCAGCCAGAATTTTTTTCTGATCTTTTGAGATCTCAAAGCTCTCTCTTGCCAAAGGACGGTTTCTAAGACATCGTTTTTGGAAACGCCGAGTTCGAACAAAGTTTTCTTGGCCAAAGGGTTGTCCTCTATAACGGCGAACAGCAAGCAAGCCGCGGAGATCCTTTCCAGGTCTTGGGAAACAGCTATTTTAAGGGCGGACATAACGATCTTTTCCGCTTCTTCGGCTCTGCCGCCTTGTCCGGCCCTCTCTTTCCCCCATACCTCTTGGGCCGTTTTGTAAATTTTTTCGCGGGATAATAGAAGTCTTGAAAAAGCCAATTTGAATTCGGGCATTGCCGCCAATGCTAGGAAGAGCGACAGGTCGAAAGAATATTTTTTGGAATGGATAGCTTTTGTTAAAGCTTTGGCCGCGTTCAGGTCCAAAAGGTCGGCCAGATTGTCTGATTCTTTCATCGCGGGCTCTTTCAGCTTTTGGTTGAAAAAACTAAGGAAAAGCCAAAGCCAGCCCCACAGGGAAAACAAGATCAGAGCGCCTTTTAAAATAAATTCTTTTGAGAAAGGAACAGGGCCTAAGAAAGGATAGCTGAAATAAACAGCTGAAAGATAGATGAATCCGGCGGCAAAGATCACTTTGAAAAAATTAAGAGCTCCGGGAAAAAAATATTTCTCGATGAAGATCGCTTTTGATATCTGTGATTTTTCAAGATCGAACATAAAAATATTTTAATTTGCCTGAAGCCTAAAGCTCGCGTTTAAATAACAAAACCTAAACCTTTTACGAAGGCCGATATTAATATTAAAGGAAAAGCCAGCCAAACGATCAGAAAAACAAACCCGATGATAAAAGTGAAAATTTCAGTAAGCAGCAAACCGGCTATCAGAAAGCTTCTCAAGAATATTCCCATAAAGCAGGAGAACAGATTCCAAAGAATGGCGGAAAACCATTTTTCGAGATTGAACCCGTAGTTGCGGTCTTCGTATATTTTTTTCCAAGGCAAAAAAAATGTCCGAAGAGTGTTTCCCAAAGAAAAATAATAGCCCCAGAACCAGACATAATTGCTCCAGATCTTGTAGAATTTTTGAGGGAGTTCCTTGTAATACCACTCCAAAAAAAGGATGATCGTTGCCATTGGTTTAATTTTATAGCTTAAATCGGAAAAGTCAAAGTTTTGGCGGCGGCGATACCGCTCCGGACATACCAAAAAAACGCTTAAAGCGTTTTTTGATCGATGATATTTTGCCGTTCCGTCCGATATTTTTCTTCGCAGGGCCGGTTGGTTCTCGAAAGAGCCGGTCTTTATTTTTTATTCGCTGCAATACGGCTTGTCGGAAGTGCAATGTTCTTTATCGGTATCGCCGGAGTATCCGCCGCTGTCAACGCAGTAATATTCCTCTCCTGCCATCTTCGTTCTTATGCAATATTTTTTATCGCTGATCTGCGCCTGGCAAAGGCTTCCGTTGACAGCTATTTCGGCGCAGATATTCGAATATTCAATATTTTTTTCCAGTCCGGCGTAGCTGAAATTGCTGTTGCGATAAACCATGGCGGTCGTTTTTAGCATGCGAGTATAGTTTTTGACAGTTTCGTTGTTGACGGCCGGGGCTTCCGCCGGCTTGTTCGCGGCAGTGTTGACGGCGATCGCGGCGCTGATAAAGATGGCTGTCGGAACGGCGAGGATGCCAACGATCTCCGCGAAGATCAGCCAGCCGTTGCCTGCCGGATCGATCCCGATATTTCCTTTAATTTCTTTAAGGTTTTTATAGAATAAAAAGAAGTAGGCTGTCAGCAACGGCAAGGAAAAAAGCTGTGAAAGTATGAATATCGCAATGCTTGCCGCGATACCCGATACCGTCGCTTCGCCGGACAATATGGAGAAGGCTTTTACGGATATGAAAAAGGGAATGAGCGCCAAAAGATAGACTAAACAGGCGAAAAATAATTTGACGCCGGCATTAAACATTTGGCCTTGCATGTAAGTCTTGCTCTTGAGCAGAGCGTTTATTCCGTTGATATTTTCGTTCAGCAGAACGTAGACGGCGAACATGATCCAAAAAGAAAAGATAATGCCCGGGATGACGAATAAAAGCATGCCCCCGATCGTTATAAGCCAGGACAGCAAAAGCACCCACCAAAAAGAAAAGATCTTGGGCAGGGCGATCTGCAAAGCCTCTTCCGCCTCTACTTTTCTTTGAATGCCTTTTATCACGCATATCAGGGCTATTTGAGCCCAGGATTGGGCGAAAATGGATATCAGGATAATAGCGGCCGCTCCGATGATCTTCCACTCCAGCGGGAAAGGAGAGACCGTATAGGCTACTCCCAACACGAGACAGCAAACCAGAACCACGGCAATAGGAAGAAAGAACAACCCTAATATTGGCCAAAATCTGTTTCCGTATATCTTCAGAGCTTGGCGCAGGAGTTCCATCGAGCCGAGTATCCGGACTTTTTCTTTTTCCGGCGGTATATAATCAGGGTTTTGCGCGGCCATGTAAGCTTCGTCCAGCTCTTCCTCCGTCCAGCCCGTATCCAAAAGCAGCCTTCTCGTTTTATCGATGCTGGTCCCTTTTTCCAATTGCTGTTTGATATACCCGATCAATTGCTGGCTTATCATAGTTTGCGGCGGCCGATCTTATTTAAATCGTTAATTTTTTCGACTAAAAAATTTTCAACCGTTTCGATGCTGGCATCGTTGTTGTTCTTGAATTTTATCGGTTCCGCGGAAATGTCTTTAAAATAGACCAAACTTTTTAAAACTAAATTGATGTCCAAGCTGGGCATTTTTTCATTCATTTTATCGAGGATGTCTTCGAGAGAAAATATTTTTAGAATAAAATAAAGGTCGATATAGTCTTTATTGGCGGCGCGGCTGACGATTGCCGCCAGTTTCATGCAGGCGATGTCCGGGACAGAAGCGATCCTGATATTCTCTTCTTCAACCAGTTTATCGATCAGTTTGTATTTATAAGATAAGAAGCTTAACTTGATATTTTCGTCGATAAAAACAGCAAGAGAGTTTTTTTCTTCCTGGACTTTGGCTATTTTGCGGCCGTTGAAAACTTCCGCAATCCGCGAAAATAGTTTTTCGGTGTCGATGTCTTCTTGCGAGAAAAAATCGAAGTCTGTGCTGTCGCGATGGCCCAGTTGCAAAGCTAAACCGGTGCCGCCGGCTAAATAGCAGCTGTCTTTAAAATTTTTTAGCAAGGGCAGTATTGCCAGGCGTTTTTCGTCTAAAATATCGTAAAACATATTAATCCGGCAGCCGGGTTTTAATTAATTTTTTTTGGTCGATATCCAAAAGTAATGTCCAATAGTTTAAAGACTTGCCGCTCAACTCCCCTTTTGCGCCATGCTCAATAATGGTTTTTATAATTTCCGGCCTTGGATAAAAATTAAACAGCCAATCCGTGGCTTCTTTCGTTCCGATGTTCAGAATATTGAGGATTATCCTTTTTTTGTCGCGCTGGAGATCAACTTTCTCCAGATCGTTTGACCACAAAAATGGCTGGATAACTTCAGGGACCATGGGGATATTATAACACAAAATAATATTTTGTGCGTTTTGCGGACATATTTGTTCTCTATTTTTCCGCCGGTTGGCTTTGGCCGTCCTCTTTTTCCGTTATTTCCGCCGGTTGCAGCTGGATCACCATCAAGCCTTTTTCTTTGATCTCTTCTTCTTGTCCAAAATCATTCAGTTTTACTTTCAATATATACCCGGCTTTCTTTTCCAAGCTTCTGCCCGTGTATTTTTGATCTTTCGGATCCCATTCCTCGAGGATTATCGTATCCCCTTCTTCTATATCGAAATCCGCAACGCGCAATTCAAAATTTTTCTTGCCGGCAGCCGCAAGTTCAAAATATTCCGGCCAAATTTTCTTTTTGATGATAGCCATAATTTGGAATCTTTTATATCAAATTTCTTTGATTCTCATTTTCCATTCCCTGATTATCGTGCCCCTGATATATTGATCCGAAGCTATGTCTTTAATACAAAAAAGAGATTTTTTTAAAATTTTATATGCCTCTTTCAAATCTTGTTTGCTTAACGAACCTTTAGGTTGATTGCCGTCTCCCAAGCCAGCCTTAGAAACTAGATCTTTTCTATTAAAACAAGCAAAACTGTCGCAGCTAAAACAAGAATAGCTGCTTTTGCATAGCTTATGGCCCCAATTATCAGGACATTTTGATGTGATTACGCAACAAAGATTGCTCCCTTGATATTGAGTAGCTTTCTCTGGCAATAAAATAAGCCCAAAATGAGGTTTTGTTTCGCCCGAGTCAGTAAAAACATATTCTTTATAAAAAGGTATATCGCCAACAGAGAAGCTCATAATTCATCTGAATATGTTTCCACTACATCCGGGTCAACAATTACTTTATTGAAATCGATAATTGTTCCTTTTTTAATATCTTTATTTTTTTCCGATTCCAGAATCGCTTTCATCGGTTCAGTTTCATACGCTAAATTCTTTAATTCTTTTTGAGTTAGTTTCAAAAAATCGTCTAAAAAATTATCTAGAAATATCGTTTCTCCCATACTAAAGATAAATTTATCAAGCTTTTTCTTGCCTAGCATATTAGCCCTTCTCGGATATTTATAATCTACCTTCTTCTTTTCCTCAACATTTAGAAAATCTTTTGCGAGCAAATTTTCTCTTGCCTTATAAAAATAAGTTGTTATCGGTCCATTTTCATGCCGGGTGAAAACTTCGTCTATAAATTTTGCACCTGTGTATTTTAACGAAAAAACTTCTAACAGATATAGCATTTTCATTAACTGAAAGTCCGAAAGATCTTTTATCCCCTTTTTATTCGCTCTATCCAAAATGAATATTATTAATTGTTCTAGCCGATTAAGATTATCCACCAATTTCATTATATCAAATTTTTTTCAAATTATTGCCGGAGAGTTATGCACAATAGCATAATTTAGAAAGAATACTATTTCCCCCCCATCTTTTCGGCTAAACCGGCTGCCTCCGCCAGCCGGCGGACTGCGAGAGAAGCCCTGAAGGGCGAAGTGAGCTTAGTCGGCGGGCGAAAATTTACCCTCCGAAACAGAAATGTGGACCTGGCGAGAATCGGACTCGCGCTTCCGCAATGCGAATGCGGCGTCGTACCACTTGACTACAGGCCCCTTTTTGGGATTTGGCTTTCTT
>JBAZHV010000021.1:0-16238 GCA_041652155.1 Minisyncoccota bacterium | reverse complement strand
AAACGGAACTGGGAAAGATCAGCACTCCCTTTTCCAAAGAACTATTTATATCTTTATCGCTGCCGCTGGGACTTTGAACCAAGGGCGCGTCAACGCTGATCTTTCCTATTACCAAACTGTCTTTTTTCTCGACAAAATTTTTGTCTTCCTTCTTCTGGGTGCTGGTAGAGGCTTGCTCTGTTTTGTTTTCGCCCTCGGAGACGGAATATCTTTCCGGACCAAAAGTTTGGCCCGCCTTTGTCCAAACGCTCTGGGCGGCTATACCTATAAAATTCGAGTTCAGCACCCAAGCTATCCGGCTCCAATTCCAGGCAAAAAGAGCGATCAGATAGAACACCAGGATAAACTTCCAATAGGGCTTAATAGATTTTAGGATCCGGCTGAACATAATTTTACGACCTAGCCAATAACCAAATTATGCGGGATAAAGCGCAAGATCATTATCTTGTCCGCGAACAATAATACTCCGAACACCAATACGAAGAAAGACCCTTTCAACAGCAGGTCCTTGGGCTGTATTTTTATCTCGATAAAAATGGTCAGCAACAGGCCTATCATTACTGCGATAAGGGATAAAAAGTTCAATTTTTCGATCACCCTTGAATAATCAACGGTCAAAAATTTCATCAATGCGGCTTTCCAAGCCGGCATAGACGTACCCGAAGACAGCGGAGTGGTGACGACCTGGCTTTCGGCTCCTTGCACCGATGATGGATTGTCGGAAGTTAAAGATAGCGATGCCGGAGTTGAAGAAGCCTGTAGTTGAATATCCTGCCCTTGGCTGTTCAAACTTTGGATGATCGCAACCTCGGCAGGGCTCGAAACGGTCTTCGCCGGCTCGGTCTCGGTCGTGGTCGGTCGAGAACTTGTTGATTGGCCTTGGACCTCAGACTTAACGGTCTCTGCCACAGGCTTGGTGCTGCTGGCATTGCTTTTTGTCGGATCCGTCGTTTGCTTCGCGGTTGAAGAGACCGAAGAGGCAGCTGTTTTTTTAACGGCGACTTCTGTTTTCTTGGCGGGAGAAGAATTCAGCTGGGTTCCGAACATCTGCACGACCAAGGTGACTTCCTGCCCTTGAAAATTTCCCTTGGCTATTCCAATGCCGATCTCCTGGTAGTTGGGGTTGATAAGATTGGCATTATGAGTGGGAGAATCTTTCCAAGCCTGCATAACCTCTTCCCCGTCCACAAATCCGATAGCCAGATTCTCTCCGGCTCTTTTATAGTTGTATCCCGACAATCTTATCCAATACCAGGGAGTCTTTCCTTCGGGGCTGTTATGGGAAAAATAATCCATATTCAACATATCCTGGGCTTTTAATGTCGCCGCTTGGGCCAGCAATTCATTGTCTTTAAGTCCGGCTACGCCCAAAGCCGCCCTTTCCTGGTTTGTAAGAGTTATCAAATAATCTTTGGTCAGCGCCGCGAAAAAAGAACTTTCCTGGAAACAAACGAATATCGGCAGGATGGCGAACTTGATCACCAATAGGATTGCCAAATAATAGATCAAAAAATTACTGTCCAAAAATTTTGGACGGTAATTATTCCCCTTGTGAGGAATGAAAATATCTCTTAACTTTTTGAAGATACTTTTGTTCATATTTGGTATTATAATACAAATTAACAGTTTTGTCAAAAGCGAGCCCCTCCAGTTCAACAAATAAGTGCAACACTTGGCTTTACGCGGATACCAAATCAAATGGCTAGAAAAACCCGCGAAGGTCGCGGGTTTTGTTTTTTATTTTGCTGTTTTTACTTTAGCCGGCCTGATCACGCGGCCGCCCAAAGTATAGCCTTTCTGCAGTTCTTCAACGATAGAACCTGGCGCTTGCCCCTCTTGGCCTTCGATCTCCGCCGCCGCCTCGTGAAGACTGGGATCGAATTCCTCTCCAACGGATGCAATTTCTTTTACACCCATCTTCTTCAGCGAATCTGCAAGCTGCGCTTTTATTTGCAGCATTCCCCGGATGTTATTATCTTTTTTCGTTTCCGAAGAAAGACTTTTCTCCGCCAGATCGAAACTGTCCAGCGCGGGCAAAATTTCCAAGACAAAATCTTCCGCCGCGCGCTCCAAAAAACTGGAAACCCGTTCGGATTCTTCTTTTTTGTAGTTCAAAAGATCGGCCCTGGCTCTCTGCCAGCCCGCCAAATATTCGTCCCTCTGCTTTTGGCATTCGGACGGTTCCTCTTGCTCTTCAAATTCCGCCTGCTCTTCGCCGGCAGTTCCCGAAATTTCTTCACCCCCTTCTTTCTCTTCTTCGTTTATATCTTCTGCCATATTTTTTATTTAGAAATCTTCTAAAAGTTTTTTAAGAGAATTGATTAAACTGATATTTTTATCGTAGGACATTCGCTTCGGTCCGAGTATCGCCATAAATCCTTTTTTCTCGTCGGGCAAAGAAAACCTGGAAATTATCAAGCTGAAGTCTTTGGCTCCGGGCAAAGGATTTTCCCCGCCGATAAAAACTTGTATCTCTTTCCCGCCGTTCAGCTCCTCTATGCTATTTTCCAGATCATCGGCGATCCGGGCAAAACGTTCCAAGCAACCGGCATTTTCGAACTCCGGATCCTTGAGAGCCTCGCTCCATCCCTCTTTGAAAACGATCTCTTCTTCGGGCAAATAGGCGCTGGTAAGATTGGACGTTTCTTCGGCGATCTTTTTTGCCAAAAGACGGGTGAACCTGAAAGAATCCTCAATCTCCTTTTCGATCTCCGACCAAGGGTCGGAAAGATCTTTTGGATCGTTTTTTTCTTCTTCTGCGATCTTCTGCCCGAGCAGCTGATCCACGATGAAACGGTAGCCTCTGTCGGTCGGAATGCGTCCGGCCGAAGTGTGCGGCTGGGAAAGATAGCCTTCATTGGTCATTCTTTGCATTTCAATTCTAAGAGTAGCCGGGCAAACACCGATCTTGTGCTTTTTTTCCAAAAGCTGCGAACTCACCGGTTCGGCGGAATCCACGTACTCCCGGATAAGCAAATTTAAAATTTGTTCCTGGCGTTCTGAAAGCATATTTTCCAAGTTCATCATAAAATCTTAGCAGAGCGCCGTCAAGACTGCTAAAAAATATGCACAGGTGACACCTGTGCATATTTTTGCCTCCACTGTCCTGCGCCAGCGAACTATTTTACTATCGCTTGGTTGCCGAAACGCAGGTCGATATATTCCAGCGCCGTGATCTTTTGGCTGGATATCTTTTCTTTCAGGACCGTTTTCAGCTTCTCCATTTGCCAAGCCAGATCGCCGTTGGAAGCGAAATATATTTCGAAACCTTTTTGGGTTTTCAAAACGATCTTATCCGTAAAAACGGAAAATTTAACGATCTTTTCTATATCGGGATACGAATTGAGGTCTCCTCTGGTTTTGTCCGCCCAAGCAAGAAATCCTTTTTTATCCATATTGGCCTCCAAAAGCATGGCCTCTAAACTTTCTTTTTCTTCTATTATCAAACCGTCTCCGCCATCCGATGCCTGGTAAGGCTTGAATGAAAATCCTTTTTTATCCGTCCAGGAGCAATCCTGCTTCCAATCCCAATCCTTGCACCAAACCGCGAACGGTTCGCGCTCTTTGACATCCAGAGTAAGCATATTGGGAAAATCCCTTGATAGGCTTAATTTTTCGACTTGGGGGAAATTGTTCAAAAGAGAGGCCGAATTAAAGAACGGCAAAAGGATGCTTTTCGAACCGATCTGGTATCCGAAAATATTCATCGAAAAAGAATATTTGTCGGAGATCGCTTTTTTCAGATCGTCGACAGGAACCACGTTCGCGTTGCGAACCTCTATTTTTTCCACCTGGAAATACGGAGAGAAATAGAACAGATACAAAGCGGCGGAAATGGTTCCGACCGCCAAAAAGCAATACAAGCCGGCCTTTTTTAAAAAAATTGCCTGCTTTTTCTTGCGGCTTGTTCTCTTTTTGCGGATGATCCTCGCTCCGACCTTTTTAACCATTTTTCTTCGGTCCGGACCGCGGCGGTCCAAGACGAAATCGACAAATAATTATATTATAAATTCCTTTTCTTTTTTCTTAGCGTTTCGAACATATAAGTCAGCCAATACAGCGGAGACAAAGGCAGGTCCTTCGTTTTGACGTATTCTTTCGTCTGCCCCCCGAACCCTATTTTGAACAAGCTCAATCCGTACCAAGGATGGTTCTTGTCTCTTATCTCGGTTCTGATCTCCCCGTTTTTTTCCGTTATTTTTTCAAAAGGCGCTATCCCCCAAAAATTATAAGCCTTGCATCCCCTGCGCTTCGCTTCTTTGATCACTTCCCACTGCAACAGATAAGAGGCCGGCGCTTTAGAATGGGTGGAACCGCTTTGATGATAGAAAGCCAGACCGGACCAAAACACTATCATAGCGGCCGAAACTATTTGCCCTTGATATTTGCCGAAGAAAAAACAAATTTCATCGTCGGGAATGAATGATCCGAATTCCTTTTTTAAATAAGCGGTTGAAAAAGGGACGAAGTTTTGGCGCTCGGCGGTCTCTCTGAATATCGGCTCGAATTTTTCCAAGTCCGCCGGATCTTTGCTTTGCGCTATCTCTATGTCTTTGTTCTTCTCGGCTTGTCTTATCAAATAGCGCGTTGTCTTGCGCATCTCGGCCAAAAGTTTGTCTTCGGGCTTCTCCAGATCAAGTTCCCAAGTGAATTCCGGATGCATATGTATCGGAGCATCTCTGAATCCGCAATCGTCGAATATTTTTTCATTAACTTGAGACCTTTCCAATATCGGAGCAACCCTGATAAAAGAACATCTCTCGGCTTTGGCGATCTTTTTCATCTCCCCGGCCAAATTTTCAAAAACTTCTTTTCTCTTATCCAAAGAGCAATCCTCTTTAATGTTCGGCCCGTGCGGCAAGAAAAGGAAGGTTCCTCTTCTTGCCGCTATTTTTATCAATTGAGCGGCGGCGAGAAGATTTTCCTCCTCAAAAATTCCAAGCCGCCAGACCTTGCTGCCTTGGGAAAGATTGAACTCTCCCCAATTAAAAGATTGTAAAAAAGTTTTTTCTTTACAGCCCAGTAAAAATTTTTCCCACCGGACTTTATCGTCTAAAGGTCTTATTTCCATTGCTCGCGGTATAAGCTAAAAATATTTTTAAGCTTTGAATCCATTTTGATAATCTCCGATCCAGGAAGCTAGAACTCCAAGCTCCCTGTTCTTCCCCAAGTATTTTCATCAAGGACGACTATGCCATCGGAACCTATGATATAAAGGGAATCGTTCAGGTAGACGGCGCGCTTAACATTCATTCCGGAAACGGTCTTGACCAATTTTAACTGGTCGCCGGCGTATGAAAAGATATACCCTCCTTTGCTTCCGGGCAAAAATATGACCTGGTGTTTTTCATCCTGCAAAAATGCGCGGTGATTATCGACCGCTTCGGACCAATATTCGTCCAAATTATATTTTGCGATTTCTTTCGGATCGCTGGCGCTGCCAACATCGAACAGGGAAAGCTTAACTTTCCAATCCTCTTTGCCGACACCCAATATTCTGTTGGCGGCCAAAGGATGAAGATAGGCGGAATAACCCGGAATCTCCAGCTGACCGGCCAATAAAGGTTTTTGGGGATTGGAAATATCTATGACCGACAAAGGATCAGTCTCTTTAAAAGTGACGATATATCCTTGGTTTTGGATGAATCTCACGGCGTAAATGCGCTCGTCATTCCAGTCCTTGCTGATATCGGTTAACGATCCGATCTCTTTCAAACTGCCGTCCAAAACATATACGTCGTTCACGGCGGAACCGCTGCTGTAACCGAGAGGCCAATAATATCCTGACTGTCCGGCGGTAATAGCTATCCTTAAATATCCGTTGTATTCGTCCAGAGAGAATTGGTTCAAAGGAGAGCCGGGCACATCGCCGCTGGCCGACAAAGAGAAATCTTTCAATCCGATCTTTATGATGCCCGTCCTCTCCAGCTCCCTTTTCTTCTCTTTAGAGTAATCGGACATCCTGTTTTGGATCTCGTTTTGGATCCTCATCTGCTCGTCTCCGTCAAGGCTGCTTAAATATTGCTGGAATATATAGTTCAATTCGGTCATCTTAGCTCCGCTGCTGATATCATATCCTTCAAGCCTGCCGGTCTTTTCGATTATTCTCGCAGGGAAAAGGTCTTTAGCTTTCTGGTTCAAAAATCCCAAAAAGAATTTGACAGGCTCTTCCGTATAGGAATAAGTCACGTATATTCCTTCTTTAGACATATAGACCAAGGAGCTTCCGCTGGATCCCGTAAAGGAAACCGTCTTTTCTATCTTGCCGCTCCGCGCGTTAACTATCATGGCGCTGTAGACAGAATCCACCGGCACGATAACTTCGGGATGGTAAACCTGGTCGCAAGAGATCGTCAGAGCCTCTTTGCTGTCGACGGCTAAAAGTTTTATAGGACAAGGATTATTTTGATTTATTTGGTTCCTGACAACCAAATAGATATTATTTTCGTAAAGCCTGGAGTCCACTATATAATTCTGATCGCTTAATTTCAGCTCCCATAGTTTTTGAGGATCTTTAGAGTTTTTGACATCGTACCCAAAAATGGAATTATCGGAAAAAACGGCCAGAACGCTGCCATCCAGCAATAAATTGCCGCCCTTCTCGATCTTGCTGTCCAAAGCCAAGTCGCTGGCGGGAAGAGCTTTTATAAGCTTGGTCTGCCCGGAGCTTTGATAGGACGGCATGGACGATCCGACCATCTTATCTTCCATCAGCCGGTAGATCGGGCTTTGAGATGAATAATATATTTCTTTGCCGTCGGTCTTCACTATATCCGGCTCGTCTATCCCTGCCACTTGGACGTTGGTAACCGAAGACCTGCTGGCCGAAGAATTGGAGCCGGCGGCTCCGCTCGTCCCTCCTCCCATTGCGCTATCGGCGCTGGTCGGGGCGGTGCTTTTTTCCAGCGCGACCGCGCCTTGAGAGATGCCTCCGCCGGAATAAGAACTATTCTGCGATGAACTTAAAATATAATCTTTGAACTCTTGTTCGCTGGCAAATTTTTTAACATTTTGAACCGCTACCGCTTGTTGGCCGCCGGCAGACGGGCCCTCTCCTTCGACAACGGCTCCCTGTTCGGGGTTGGAAGGAGCCGAACCGATTCCCGAAGTCCAAATTACCACTCCGCAGGATATCACCAAAAAGATAGACAAGATCAATACTCCCGCTTCCGTTTTAATAACTTTTTTCTTGATATTCTCCGATATATTATTGAAATTTGTATTTTGCATAGGTAATTGATTATTAATAACGATCTTTTATCAGATCAAAAATATGATCCTTCGCTTCAAGCTGGGTTTTTAGGTCGTTTTCCAGCTCCAAAACAATGAAATTTGAAAAATAATTTTTAGGATAGTTTAAAATATAATCCAGCTCGGAATTATTTTTAAGAAAATAGCTGTCATGCTGCGGACGGCCGGCATCCGACAAAATTTCTTTCTTCATCGCGCTTATGTAATTGCAGCCTACGAGATAAACATCCAATAAATTGCGAAAATAATCGTATCTTTCTCTGTCATGCAGCCTTTCATTTTCCAAATGGCTTATGTTGAGGCATATTCCTCCGTACCTTCTTAGCTCATTCTCATTAAAAAGAATAGAAGTATTTTCAATAAAAATATTCTTTTCAAATTTAGGCAAGGCGGTATAGAAAGGATATTCCGCTCCGGAGTGGGTGGTAAAAACTTTCGTGGAGTATTCATTAAAAAAATATTCAACCTCCATCTCCGTGACATCGTTTTTCAAATGCACCACGGGAATGCTTGTTATAGAACTATCCCCAAGCAAATCGCACAATTCGGCTCTTCCTTTCATATCCAATCCATTAAGAAATAAGCCGGCTTCGGTTATTCCCAGGTCTCTGGCGTCTTTTATCTGCGTCCTCCAGTCGGCTTTGCCGACAGTGGTTATGGATGGCAAAATTTGGTCTTTTTCCAGCATTTTATTTTAATAGGACAGCTTTATCTCTGTCTTCCGTTTTAAGGTTATTGTTAATTTAATTTGATTTTATATTATTTCAAGCTTTTGTTGAATGGCACTTATCCACCGATAGACGATCCTCGCTAGAACAAAAGGCCTATTATTTCTTTTGCTTGCTCGGGAGAAATATTGATGTGGGTCGGCAAGCTCAATATCTTTTGAGATATCTGCTCGGCTCTGGGACAGGAACCTTTTTGGTAACCGAAAACATCCAGACAGCTTGAAGGCGGAACCACCGGAGATCCGCGCCAGCCGTCGTTCAGGTATATTCTATTTTTCTTCATTATTTTTAAAATTTTTACCGGATCCGCGGCCAAGATGGGATATTTCATAAAAATCGGTTCTTTAATCTGCTTGTCCCAAATGGCAAATGGTTGGACAAACCTGTTCTTCGGAAGGCCGTTTCGATATATTTCGGCTATCTCCTTGCGATGGCGGTTGAACTCGCCCAATTTTTTGAATTGATTTAAAGCCAAAACCGCCAAACCGTTGGGCAATCTCTTTGGGAAATAACCGGGCAGCCGGCCTTTTCCCTCGGAACCGACAACCGCCTTGGAAAGTATTTTCAGATTCAAAAAAATTCCCAAAAATATCTTCCCTATTTTGAGACGATCATAAAGCGGCAAAACCAAATAGTTCATCAAGACCGGGTGCAAAAACTGCTGCAAGGTCCAAACCCTGGAAGGATAGCCTATCCGGTTATAAAATTCCGATATTTTTTTTGCTACGATGGAATCGTTCGTTACGGCCATTCCGCCATAAACCGAAGAAATGATCTTGTCTCTGCCAAAGCTGAAAAAGGCCGCGTCTCCGAAAGTCCCCGCCTTCGCCTTTCCGGCTTCGGCGGACAGGCCGCTTCCATATTCAGCGCCTAGGGCATGCGCGCAATCTTCGATCAGATAGAGCTTATTCTCCCGGCAAAACTGTTTTATTTCCGCCAAGTCGGCCGGCCAGCCGAAAGTATGCTGGACCATCAAGGCTTTGGACCGCGGAGTGATCTTCTTTTTCAGATCTTCAACGGATAAATTTAATGTCGGATCGATATCGACAAAAACCGGCTTGGCTCCGGCTTTCAAGATGGGATTGATCGCCGCATTACAGGTAAATGCCTGAACTAAAACATCGTCGCCGGACCCTATCCCTAGGGCGTATAAAATAGCTTCCAGCGAACTGCGGCCGCTGTTAAAAGAACAAGCGAATTTAACACCGAGATATTTTTTAAAATTTTCTTCCAACTCTTTAACAGCTCTGCCTTCCCGCCATTCGCTTGGCTTGAAGATCATATTCAAGGCAAGCAAAACATCGTCTTTTTGGGTATTAGGCGACAGGGATACGGATATGGGCTTTCCTTGACAATGTCTAAACATTATAGAATATGCACTTTTTGTTTATTTCTTTTCTTCCAACAGATTCGAAACTTCCTGCGGAACGCGGCCTTCCAGCAAAATCGCGTCCCCTCTTCTCAATTCGGTTTTTATTTTTTCAACGATCTTTTTCGGATCTTCTATGAACATTATCTTGGCCGGATCCAATCCTCCGGATAACGCTCCAGCTTTGATCTCTTTTACTCCGTCTTTGGAAGTAATGATGGCCAGATCGCAAATTTTTCCGATCCTTTGGCCGATATTTTTGTGGACCTCCTTAGCCGCTTTTCCAAGTTCGATCAAGCTCGGCATCACTACTATTTTCTTTCCGATCCAAAGGTTCAAATAATCAAGGTCGGCTAAAACGCCTTCGGGGTTGGATGAGTATGAAGAATCTATGATGTTTATGCCGTCTATTCCTTTTTTTATAAGCACTGGGGCGAAACGGGGGTCCAACTTTTGGCAGGCACGACCGACTTCCGACAGGTTCATTCCCAATCCTTTGGCCGCGGTTGCCGCCGCCAGAACGTTCAAAACTATCGGCATGCCGCCGGGCAGGTCGATCTTAAAACTTGCGAATTCGCCGTCGCGAGAAAAAATATCAAAAATAACTTTATCTCTTTTGAGCTGTATATTGTCAGCCCAAACATCAACTCCTTCTTTCGACTTGGCGGAATACAGTTTTATATTCTTAACTTTGAATTTGCGGCCGCCCAGTTCTTTTTTTATAAACTCATTATCCCAGTTCAATATCGCCTTTCCGTCTTCGGGCAGGCTTTCGATAAGCTTGAATTTTCCTTTGGTTATATTCTCCTGGCTGCCGAAAGTGGCCAAATGCTGCTGGTTGATACTGACCAAAACCCCCATTTGCGGCTGGGCGATGTCGGCCAATAATTTTATGCCGCTGATATCGTAACCGCCCATCTCGCAAACGAATATCTCATACTCCTGCGTCAAATATTTCAAAATGGTGCGTGAAATGCCCATCTCGGAATTTTGATTTTTGGGAGTGCGCAAAACCCTGTATTTATGTTGCAAAATGGTAGCTAAAAATTCTTTCGCGGAGCTTTTCCCGCAACTTCCCGTGATCCCGACCACTTTCAGATCTTTGAACTGCCTGCGTTTAGCCTTGGCCTTGGCGATAGTTCGCGTCCTTAAAAGAACGGTCAACGGCTGGAAAAATAAAACGACGGCTGAAATAACGACCGGAGACAAAATATCAATGATCAGCAGCCAGAATAAAAATTGAAAACTGCCGCCGAAAAAAAAGAAAAATAATAGAAGGAAAGAGAAAACAAAGGCGACAGCCGCAGAAGATAAGAACAACGCTTTAGCGGTAGAAACCGGTTTTTTTAATCTTCCCAAAACAAAACTGCGGCCGGCATGGGCGGATTCAAAAAAGTACAAGAAAAACAATGCCGCGCCCCACCACAGAGAAGCGTCAAAACAGAAAGCCGCGTAAAAAAAACACGCCAATAAAATTTTTGCAAAAAGCAATCTGTTCAAAAGCAAGCTCCGGCCTTTGGCGGTGGAAAAATGAGCAGCGAATCTTCCCCAGTGATAATCTTTCAACTGCCACAAATAAACCCAAAACAAAATGTTCTTGGCTTGTTTGACGGACCAGAACAATATCACCGAATAAATAATTAGGGACAGAATATCCATATTAAATTTATTTTAGCAGAAAAATCATCAAAAAGAAGTTGAAAACTTTGCCAGCCAATAATCCTCCCTCTTGGTCCGAAATACGCACAGGCGTCGCCTGTGCATATTTTTTATTTAAGATCGGATAAAAATTCGGCTATCAACTGGGATGTCAGCTCCGGCTGATTGAGATGCGGGCTGTGATTGCCGCCTTCTATTATCTTTATTTTAGAATTTGAGATAAGCTTATTGGCTTCAAAAGCGTCTTGGACAGGAACCGACCGGTCGCAACGGCCCCAAATAACCAGCGAAGGAGCCTTAATCATAGGAAGGCATTCCCCTAAGTCTTCGGCATTCACTTTAACAAAGGTTTTTTTCATCACTTCGTTGGCTTTGTAATAATCGCTGGTGCCGGCGAAACGGTAAAGAATACGTCTGGCCATCGGATAGAGCTTTCCGGCCAAAGGAACTTTCGCAAAAAACGAACCGAGTTTGGCTATCGCCGAAGCGATCTTCTGCCTCGGGCTTAAACGCTTTTTCCCGCGGAAGATAGCGGCTCCGACGATCACCAAGGCTTTTACTTTTTGAGGATAAAGAGCGGTGAATTTAGCAGAGAGGCCTCCCCCGAAAGAATGTCCGAGCAGAAAAAAATTCTCCAAACCGATCTTTTGGATAAATTTCAGTAAAAGGTCCAGGTATTCCGCAGTGCCCCAAGGCTGGGGAGGGTTGGAACTCTTTCCAAAACCGGGCAAGTCCAAAGAAATAACCTGCAAACCTTTTTGAGCCAGAACATCCTGAACTTTAACCCAAGAATCCGATGACCCTCCCCAACCGTGCCAAATCAAGAGCGGTTTGCCTTCACCCGCCGTTTTGTAGTTGATCTCTACATCATTAATGATGATCTTTTTTTCTTGCATCTATTTTTTGATGACCGTGAACGGAAGATATTTGTGCAGGACCTCCGGCACGGCGATCGAACCGTCCGCTTGCTGGCAGTTCTCGATAATAGCGATGATGATGCGGCCTATGGCAAAAGCGGTGCCGTTAAGAGTATGGACAAAATTCATTTTGCCGGTCTTGTCCTGATAACGAATGTTCAAACGGCGAGCCTGAAAATCGGTGCAATTCGAAGTCGAATGGGTCTCGCGGTATTTGCCTTCGCTCGGAACCCAAGCCTCGATATCATACTTGGCCGCTGCCGGCCTGCCGAGATCTCCGGTACAAATTCTCAAAACCTGATAAGGTATTTTCAAAGCTTGCATCAGTTCTTCTTCCAGCCCCAAGATCAATTCGTGTTCGGCTTTCGAATCTTCCGGCCTGGCGTATGAGAACATTTCCAGTTTGTCGAATTGATGAACCCTCAAAATTCCTTTGGTATCTTTGCCGTATGAACCGGCCTCGCGGCGGAAACAAGTTGAAAAACCAAGATATCTTATTGGTAATTCGCTTTCTTTAAAAGTTTCGTCCGCGTGCATCGCGCCCAAAGGCTGTTCGGCCGTAGCTATCAAATATTGGTTATCCTGCTGGAGGTAATAAGCTTCTGGGTCTCCTTCCAATTTCTCCAAGAATCCCATTCCCATAGCCATTTCCGGATTGATCATTACCGGCGGTATAACGGGTTGGAATCCTTTTTTGGTAACTATATCAAAAACCAGACGGACAAGGGCGAATTCCAGCCAAGCCGCTTCGTTCTTGATAAAGCCAAAACGGCTGCCGGAGATCTTGGCCGCTCTTTTGACGTCGATAAGATCCATTTGCTCGGCTATGGCCATATAATCTTTGGATTCAAAATCGAATTTGGTCTTTTCCCCGACCTGCCTGATGCTTACGTTTTCCGTATCGTCTTTCCCGACCGGAACGCTATCGAAAGGAATATTAGGTATCTGCAACATCAGATCGTTGAACTCTTTTTCAATTTCTTTTTGTTGAGCGTTCAATTCTTCCAGCTCATGGTCGAGCGCGCGCATCCGGATGATGATCACGTCGCGAGCCTCTTTGTCTTTGGCTTGGACAACCTCTTTGGACGATCTGTTCTTCTGGGCCAGAATGGTCTCAACCGCCTGCAATATTTTGACGCGGCTCTTGTCCACTTCCAGAAGCTTATCAATATCGACTTTCATGCGCTTGTCTTGGCAAGCTTTTTTAACGAGTTCAGGGTCTTGCCTGATCAATTTAATGTCTAGCATACTCTTGAAGGTCGATGGTCGAATGCCGAGCATCGCAGCGACTCTCGATTTTCGAATATCAACTCTCTATTTATTCTTTCTATTTAACTTTAATGGTTCTTCCTGTTTTCCGTTTCAGCTTTTTAGATGAAATGGACGGTTTGGCTTTATCTGTTGTATTCCGCCGACCGGCGGACTTTGTCCGCCGAAGCCCGCTATGGCGGCGAGGCTTCACAACCGGAGATAATATCGCTTTGCGCGAACTGGCCAAACCCGGCAACAATAACGCCAACTTGTCGATATTTAAAATTAAACTGGCGGCGGGAGGCATTCCTTGCTCCAGGATTTCGACAAATTCTTTGTCCGGCCGTCGGTCATTCTTTGGGCCTAATTTGAATAATCTCCGTTCTTTAAGCCTGATTCCCTGTTCTATCGGATCGTTAAGCGCTGAAAAAGCGCTGGCGATCTCCACTCCTTTGGCAACAAAATGAAAATCGGCCAATTTTTGAGAATCGCTTTCAAGCTGTTTGGCTAAAAATTGGGATTCCAAAGGATAATGTAAAACGAAAGTCGGATATGCAAGCTTGGGAAGGCAGAATTTTTTATAGATCTCATTGGCTATTTCCGATTTGTTAGCTCCTTTTGAAATATCTATTCTTGCCTCCTTGGCTTTCCTGGCCAGCCCCGCTTCGTTTATATCTTCATATTTTATGCCTGTGTATTTTTCCAGAAGATCTGCATATTCTATCCTTTGCCATGGAGTTTTAAAATCTATTTCTTTCCCCTGATAAATTATTTTTTCTCCTTTAAATAATTTATTGGCGATCGAAGAGATCATCTTCTCGGCCAACTTCATAGCTTGGCGATAATCGGCATAGGCCCAATAAAATTCAAGCGTTGTAAATTCGAGGTCATCTTTTTTGTCCGCCCTTTCATCCCGGGGAAATTTTTTTATCTCAAATATCTTTTGGAATTCTCTCACCAAAAAACGTTTTGAATAAAGATCAGCTTCCAAAAACCCCTCTTTTTCTAAAAAATTCTTTATCTCTCCTACAACGTTGCTTAGCTCTAGCTCTCTTTTTGTGTCTTTATTAACTTTGGAATAGCACGCTTCGGCGTCCGCCAAACATTTTTCCGGCAAAGGCCTAAACGATTTGGCCAGCATCTTGAAATCAGCGGCCCGGATCGTTCTTTTCTCTTGTCCATCTTTGAACAGCACTCCCCTGACCTCTATAATATCTCCCGTATCAAAATTATCGATAAAAAATTCGAACCCTTTCGGGCCAAGCCCGGCCTTGTCAAAAATTGCCCGCAGGCAACCTGTGCCGTCATCGATATCGACAACCGCCAAACCGCCGCGCGGACGCAAAGCTTTTATCCTCCCGGCAACGACCACTTCTTTTTCTCCGGCCGCCAAGCTGTCGAATTGTTCATTCGCTTCAGCCAAAGAATGGCTCCTTTTGGTCGTTTCGGGAAAAGGGTTAAGCCCGGCTTTTTTAACAGCCAAAACCTTCCCTATCCTGATTTTTCTTATATTATCAATGGCACCCATATTGCATTAATTCTATGGAATTTCAGCCTCCTAGTCAAAGAGATTCCTTTCAAATAAACAAAACGGGCCTCCCATTGGGAAGCCCGCGGCTTATGGACGATCGATCAATAATCGATAATATAAGTCAAACAAAAGGCCCTTTGCTTGGAAACAAAGGGCCGTTCTTTCTGAAATCTGCAATCAAATTGTCTACCTGTAAGTTACCGTTATCGGGATCTCTCTGGACCCCGAAGGGCTGTCGGCGTATATCTTTCCGCTGAAATTGGAAACCCCGGTGGCATATACCACGACTTTTACCATTCTTGCGTACGCGGACGATCCCGTTCCGGAAAGAGAAAATATCATCTGGTCGGAAGCCGAAGACGAACTGTCGGACAGCTTGGCGACAGACCCTGCTTCCCAGGAAATGGACGCTCCCATTATTTTGACGCCGGGAGTAATGGCGTTAAGCTCCACCGAACGCAACGTCAATTTTTCTCCGTAGCGGAAAAGATCAAATTCGTTAACGGGAATTACGTTGATCGCGACGGAAACGCTGATTCGCGTTTTGAACGGACTCGCGCCGTAGGGATATGAAGATGACCAAATTCTGACGTAAGGCAACGAAATGTTAGAATAAGAATTTACCTGATTGCCAGTTCTTATGCCGGTCGCGACAATGCTTGGACCGTCTTTCGTTGACAGAGATACGTATATGTTGGAAGAGGAAGAGTCGGGATTATTTATTTCCCTCGGCACGCCCTTCACATAAATATCCGCGTAATCTCCGGCGGGAATGGTTATATTCATACCGTCAAAGGTCATAAGGATCTGGTCTCCCCCTTTATAGAAATAACCTTTGGAAACACCGGAAATCGAAGTTCCGTTGTTGTTGTAAAGGCTGGCTTCCACCGTTCCTTGGGTTCCGTAATTCGCGTTCATGTATAAGGACATCTGTCTTACTCTTACCGATCCGCCGGTTGCCCTTATTCTGTATACTCCCCAAGTGCAGAAATCGTAGTTACGACATCCACCATTCACGGGGCTTTTCGGGCTTACGGAAACAGAGATACTTTCGTTGGGCCGAGGCTGATATCGCTGGGCGAAAACCAAGCTCAAACCGCTGAACAGAAAACATACTGACACTAACAGCAAAACGGCAAACAATTTTTTCAATTGCATATATTTTTGATAGTTTAAACGAACCGCGCTCCCTTCGACCTAGGGAGCGACTTATTATTCGCTCCCTCGGGTTAGAGGGATCTGCTCGCAATACACAATATTGAAAACCTAGTGTCAAAAACTATTTTGTCAAAAAAAACGGAACTTGGGAAAAATCCATTTTTCTAGAAAATTTATTGGGATGATTCTTCAGCCGAAGAAAAACAGCTCGTCTATCCGGACGCCCAAAATTTTGGCGATGTCGTGGGCCAGCTTCAGCGACGGCACATATTTCCCCTGCTCGACAAATACGATGGTTTCCCTTCTTACTCCTGCAAGATCGGCCAAACTTTCCTGGGTGAGATTTTTTGCCAGACGGTATTCTTTAATTTTTG
>JBAZHV010000020.1:0-20129 GCA_041652155.1 Minisyncoccota bacterium | reverse complement strand
TTGTTGTGGCGGTTATACATTGTCAGAACGGCGCCCAATATTTTAATGTTAAGATGAAGGTTCTCGTTGATCATATCGACAGTACCCACCAGCTGGTCCAACCCTTCCAAAGCCAGATATTCGCATTGGACAGGGACCAAAACTTCATCCGAAGCGACCAAGGCATTCAAAGTGAGAAGCCCGAGGCTCGGAGGGCAGTCGATGATGACATAATCATAATTGTCTTTAACGCGGTCTATCATCTCTTTGAGCTTAAATTCGCGATTTTTCATATTGACCAGCTCCACCGTGGCGCCGGCCAGATCCTGCGATCCGGGCATAATGTCGAAACCCAAAAAACCGCTGCTCTTTATGATATCATTAGGCGATATCTGCCCCATCAAAGCGTTGTAAACGGAAGTGGCTAAAGTTTTCGGCTGAAGCCCCAAAGAAAAAGTGGCGTTCGCCTGCGGGTCGATGTCCACCAATAAAACTTTTTTACCGAAAGCAGTTAAAAAAACCGGCAAGTTGCTGGAAATAATAGTCTTGCCTACTCCTCCTTTTTGATTAGCAACGCAAATCACTTTGCTCATTGTTCTAAAATTAACATATCTGAAACTAATTTACAATCAAAGGTTTTTATGTTTAAATAGAAAGGTAAAAATCGTTTTGCCGCGGTGTTGGAATGGTATACAAGATGGTCTCAAAAACCATTGGTCGCAAGGCCGTGAGGGTTCAACTCCCTCCCGCGGCACCAAAACGGAATTACGGAGAAACCGAACAAAGATTTTAAAACGCATCCGGGGAATTATTTATAAAAAATAAAATTTACTCTCTATGCCTGCTGACGACATGCAATCAGAACGTTTAAAAAAGCTTGCGATCCTTAAAGAACAAGGGATCGAGCCCTACCCGGCCGAGTCGTTTCGTACTCATGAGAACGCCTTTTTTTTGGGATCTTTTCAATCGATTCTTGCTTCCCAAGAAAAAATAACCCTTGCGGGCAGGATCATGTCCTTGAGAGGCCAAGGAGGGATTATTTTTGTGGATCTCTTTGACGGAACGGCGCGTGTTCAAGCCCTGATAAAAAAAGACAGCATCGGCGAAAAATCTTTCAGCCTTTTTTCGGAAACAGTAAGCGTCAGTGACTTCATAGAAGTTGCCGGCGTGGCATTTGTCACAAAGAGAGAAATGAATTCTTTGCTGGCGGAGACTTGGCGCATGGTTGCAAAAAGTTTGCGTCAGGTTCCGGACGAATGGTTCGGGATCAAAGATGAGGACGAACGTTACCGAAAACGGTATCTTGATATGATCCTCAACCCCGAAGTTGCAAGCACGGTAAAAAAACGCTCGGTGTTTTGGAACGCGATCCGTTCTTTTATGCTGGAACGCAATTTCATCGAGGTGGAGACACCGATACTGGAAACAAAAACGGGCGGGGCGGAAGCCAGGCCGTTCATCACTCATCACAACACTCTTGATATTGACGTGTATTTGCGCATATCGCACGAATTGTGGCATAAAAAACTCATTGTGGGCGGCTTGCCGAAAGTTTTTGAGATTGGAAGAGTATTCCGGAACGAAGGCATGTCCTATGAACACGCCCAAGACTATACTCATTTTGAATTTTATGAGGCATACCAGGACGCCCGAAAAGGAGTACCGATGGTTATCGAGATGTATCGGAATGCGGCGGAAAAGACGTTCGGAACGCTCAAGTTTTCCATACACGGATTCGACGTTGACTTGGGAGGCGAATGGAAACAATTTGATTTCAACGAACTCATGCGGAACCGATACGGATTCGATCCGAGAGATGTTTCTCTCGATGAGGTAAAAAAGCATCTCGACAAAGAAAAAATAAAATACG
Organism: Minisyncoccota bacterium; assembly: GCA_041652155.1. GTDB lineage: Bacteria > Patescibacteriota > Minisyncoccia > Minisyncoccales > JAQTVQ01 > CAIMDX01. The sequence goes on along the minus strand of JBAZHV010000020.1, from coordinate 18,280 downwards.
AACCGACGGTTTGCGTCGGCCGGGGCGTTGATCTGCTTTGGAAACAGATCAGAAAAACCATTGGCGGCCCCGCAGTTCTTACCGGTATGCCGATATATCTTGAACCCCTCGCAAAGAAAAATGCGAAAGACCCGCGCGTTGTTGACCGCTTCCAATTTTTGATCGGCGGCAGCGAACTCGGCAAGGGCTTCAACGAGCTAAATGACCCGCAAGATCAGCGCGAACGGTTTGAAGCGCAGCAGAGCCTGAGAGACGCTGGAGATGAAGAAGCGCAGATGGCTGATTTTGAGTATGTGGAAGCGATGGAATACGGAATGCCGCCAATGTTCGGATTCGGAGTTTCGGAAAGGCTTTTCAGCTTCTTAGCCGGAAAAACCATCCGCGAAGCGCAAACTTTTCCATTAATGCGGCCAAAATCATAAATCCAAAGAAATCAAAAAAAAATTTGAAGATAGTTTTTTTTGAACATAACCCATACATGTCGGTGGAACTTTTGGATTTAATTGATAACTACAAAATTGTTTGCTATAACGATGATTCTACTTACGAATTGCTGAAAAAAAATTGGGGTGTATCTTCGTATTTGAACACCGAATTTGTCGAAGAGCTCGAAAGCGATCAAGTGGCTGAAATCCTGCTTGGCGATAAAAATTTCCTCAATAGAGTTATCCTAGGCAGAGAGGACAGCAAGGTTCTCTTTTTCTACATGAACTCGAAAATGGACGAGCTACTTAAAAATACGGGCATGCCGATGCTTCTGCCCGCCTACGATCTTCAAGAAAAATTAGGTAACAAAAATTTATTTTCTGAAATTTGCAAAGAGCTTAATATCGCCGAGAACAAAAGCTTATCTTTTAAAAAAGTACCTAAAAACTTAAGCGACTTGTTTATGCGGTGCCAAAACGCGCTTGGGCTGCCGTTTATTGTGCAGGATGCGCTTGGAGCATCCGGTGCGGAGACCTCTCTTGCCGGCACAGAGAATGAATTACGTAAGGCCGGAGAAAAGATAAAACAAGGATTGAGAATCACGAAATATCTTCCAAACAATATCCCGGTCTCTGTACACATCTGCATCTCTAATGACCAAATCATTATTCAAGGCCCTTGGCTTCAGTTGATAGGCCTACCTGAATTGTCCGCGGATCCATTTCGTTTTACGGGCAATGACACCAACCAATCTCTGCTGGATCGATCGTTTATTAACAAAGTGCGGGATATGAGCGAAAAAATCGGAGTTTTCGCCAGATTAAAAGGGTACCAAGGAATCCTTGGCGTGGATTATTTATGGGATAAAGATACGAATACTATTTATCCTCAAGAAATAAACTCAAGATTGGTTGGGCTCACAAGGCTGTTAACCGGCATACAAAAAGACCAATTCATTTTTCCTGATTTATTGAAACATATTGAGGCATTTGATACTCCGCACTACTCGGCAAAATGCAAAATGCTGCATCCGGGAGACATCGATCTTTCGCGGCATGATTACTCTCAAGTCATAATCCGCAATAATTTACCGAAAAATATTATCATTTCAAAACGCATCGAGCCGAGCATCTATCGGATGCGAGACGGCTCCTTAGAAAAAACAAAATCTTCGCTGTTTGTTCACGATATGGGAGACGACGATATATTAGTAGTCTCTTCCGCCCACGAAGGCTGCGAATTGTACCCCGGAGAAGTCATTGCAAAATTTATTCTCAAGAAAAGCGTAATCGAAAATAGTAGATACAAGCTAAAAACGGACGCAATCCGGCTGGTTGACTCGATAAAAAAATACACTACGATCCCCCGCTAAACAACGGTAATAATTCATATGCCAAAGAAAAAAGAAAGGCTGATTTTTCACCTGGTAACATCTGAAATTTTCTGGGTCGGCGCGCCGATGGTAATTTCAGAAATTATCAAACGCGGACATTATATTTCGGTATTCGATGAGAATATCCTTCCTTCATGCAAAAAGTTGCTAGATTGCGACGTCTTAATCGATATGAGTGCAATAACAAAAAAATCCTTCTATTCTTCCCTGAGAGAGGAGCGCCGGCGGAGAGAGATCTCCCACTCAAAAACTCCCTTGATGGTAGACCCGCCAGAAGCAATAGTAAATTCATTCGATAAAAGACGGACGCATAAAATTTTTCCTGATCTGGTGCCTGAATCGCATAATTTGACCGGGAAAAACAATAAAGAAAAAATAAATAAATTCAAAGGAGATCAATTTGTTGTTATAAAGGATCCCTTGGGATGGTGGGGAAAAAGCGTCGAAAGGCTATCTCCGCAGCAAGCGATTAAAAAATATGGAAGATCGAAAGAGCTGATCGTCCAAAAATATATTCCCTTCGATAAGGGTGTGGGGAGAATAGTGACTCTCAATCGAAAAAATGATTTTGAAATCGCCTGCTCCTACCTGCGGATACCAAATTCATGGAAGACGGGAATTGATGCCGACTACAAGTGTGTGCAACAACCGGTTACAAAAGAACTACGCGACCTAACATCGCGTATTTCAAAACAATGCGGTTTATATTTGAACGGGATTGACTATGTGTACAGCAACGGAAAGTACGTGTTGCTGGAAATAAATGCGGTCCCGGCCATGAAAGAACCTTTTGATAAATTTGGAATAGACATTCCTAAAAAATTATTGGATCACATAGAGCGCAATATTAAAGTTAACCGATAAGCTGAGAAAATATTTTCCCTGCAAGCTTTTTCCCTTCCGGGTTCAGTTTGCTTTTTGAATCCGATATCGGAAACCTTGTCATTACCTCGCATATGAACGCTCCCTCTCCGATAATAGTGTCTTCTTCAGAATCAGGTAAGCCGTTCAGTAAAATTTTGCTATCGCCTTCCAAACCGCTAAAATTCACGTCCCCCGCCGGTTCGATCATATCCCCCGAGAGACGATATAACCCGGATCTGTATTTGTGCGATACCTTTATAGGCCTTCCAAAATTATTTTTCAAAACCAGAAGAGCATAATCAAGGGGGAGCAAATTTTGCTCATTTATCTTCTCCTCTTCAAATTTAAGGCTTGGATCAAAAAACGACAGGGCGTGAACGACCATCATCGGAATTTGATGTGTGGCTATCTGTATCTTGGCGTAAGCGCCACAAGAACCGCCGAAGCGCATATTTAATTCGGTAAAAAATATTTCGTTGTCTCTTACAAGAAAATCGGGGTGGAAACATCCTAAAAATCCTCTCGACCGTAGCAACTTTCCCAAATTCACCCCGATTTCGCAGATCTTTTTTCTGATCTCGCAAGAATAGTCGTTCTCAAACCATGAACTTGCCACATATTCCGTAGGATTGGAATTCAGCGGCTCAGCACCAATAAGCATTTCTTCCAGCGTCCCGCATATTATCGCTGTTGGCGTTACGCAAATGTCTATCGTGCAAGATTTCCCCGTTAAATATTTTTTCACATTAAGCCGCTCTCCCCTCTTTTCAATTTTTACTTTTTCAAATTCGTCCGACGTATTAACGATCCGATTGCCGGTTCCGCCAGATCCTTCGGCAAAATGCAAAAAAAGCGGGAGTCCGAACTTCTCCGCCATTGGCTGAAATTCAAAATCTTCGATGGTCCCGGAAACCCCTGGGATAGTTGAGAGGCCAATTGTTCGGCTTATGTCGTCTATTTTTGTTTTGTCTCTCAGCTCATTTTTGAGCTTGTCCGGACTGGAAAAAAAATCAATATGATTATTTTCGCAAAATTTCTCCAGCTCCGGCGTAGAGTCATATGGCAAAATAGCGGTTATATTATTTTTTTTTATAAATTCGAATAAATCTCCGCTAGAGATAAGCTTCCCCGCCAAGTTATCAATACTGTATTTTTGCCTTTTCCCTCCTGCATCATTGACCAAAAAAGGACGGTCTTTTGGGAAGCTGGAACTGTAACAGGATATAACCCCGTTGATATTCAACAGGTTTCCCATCTCGGAAACATCAATCGATCGGGGTCCATACCAGCAAACACTGATCGGATGAGATTTAAGGTACTCTTCCAACCTAAAATATGATTCTATCTTGTCCATATATTTTAAAATTGACACCACCCAGCCTTCATGGTCGCAACTGTGATAATTATGTTCAAGGCACCAATAGCGCTGAATGGGATACGTCCAATCAATTAACTTTTTTCGATCGATTTTCTATCCGAGCTTAGCCTCTCGATACGCCCTCCGATTTTGCATTTATTAGCCGATATACTTGATTTGCTAAACATTTATCCAGTATACTCTCCCTGTTATGAATATCCTAAACAATTTAATTGCCGACGCAAGAAGAGACTTGCTTGGCCGAGAGAAAGAACTAAGGATCGATAATATAATTATCGGCGAGACTCTTTACACGATGAAAGATTGCAACACAGTTTTTACCGATATGAAATTTTGCCTGGTTCTGTTCGAGAATGCTTACGGTTTTTCTTATTTTCAAGAAAAAATTGATTATTCTCCAAGCAATTTTGTAAATAAAAATGCGCTAGACGTCATAGGGGATGCGCCCGTCCATATGCAGGTCGCCATTACAGATGCTCTGTATTGCCTGATAAATGAAAAGGACTTCAAAAATAAACTTCTCTTTACTGGAAACATTAGGCAGAAAGGGCGAAAAAGAGCCAATGCGCTACTTGCGCATATTCCAAACGGATCAAAAATTTTATTGCTTGGTGCCGCAGCTGAGATTATTGAGGAAGCTAAGATCAAAAACTGCCACATAAAAGTGCTTGATCTGGAAGAACAAAAGATCGGCCTAGGATTTTACTCCACGGATATCAACGACGGAAAAATATCCGATATCCAAAAAGAAATAAAAGAAACCGATTATGTCGTGGCAACAGGAATGATATTCGTTTCGCAAACCGCTGATAAAATTTTTGAACTCTCCAGGGAAAATGGAAAAAATTTGACTCTTTATATGGAAACAGGATCCAACTTCGGTCCGCAATTAGTCGGTTATGGCGCAGATACCGTTCTTTCGGAGTTTTTTCCTTACTATGATTTTTTCGGTGATACCAAATACTTGATTTTTCGAAAGGAAGAAGCCACTTCCCAGTAAAAACGAGCTCTACGACATCCCACCTCCTATTTATTTTTTGCAAATGGCTGATAAAAAGATAACACGCGGCGGCATCTTTATCCAGCGGTCTGCCAAAAAAATCAAATGGGGGTGACTTTTCCGAATGAAACAAAACTGTTTCCTTCCGGATCGGTTACGAATATTTTTGTAGTCCCGGGATTGCCCAGGAAATATTCGTGCCAAACACCGAACAAAGTGATTGTCAGGTTCGGCTCCCCCATTCCTGCGACCGTTAAATTCGCATCAGGCGCAAGGCGAGCGCTAAACTCCGCCTCGGCAGATGCGTTCCCCAGCGCTGCCACGATCAGAAGCAGCGCCAAAATTATCCCTCTCATTTTTTAATCCCTTTCCTTATGCTCTGTAAAAAACAGAAAAGCCAACTAGGACTTTTTTGTTTGCTGGCAAGGATTATAGCTTAATAAGCTTAAAATGGCTAGCTATGGTCTGCTTGTCCTTCCAATAAGTAAGCACGAAGCTCTAATCAGTATCAAGGGGCATGAACTATTTATTAAAGAGCGAGAGAAAATTTAGAGAATAACTCTGACGGAAAGCTTCGGTAAAATTCTACAACGAGTCTCGAGCCGAAGATTTTTGGGAAGGATAAAGGACTAATCAATTATATTGAATTTGATATTATTTGCTTTTTCAAGTATTTCTATAGCAGCTCTTACTGAAGGATTTTTTGTGTTTTTAAATTTAGACCTATCGCCATATATTCGAACAATCGGCGTTAAAAATTCATCTCCCCAGGAAGGAGAAAAGGTTATCACTCCGTTAAAATCTATTATTAAATCTTCCGTCTCTAAAGCATCTTTCAAAATCGGCTGGAAAGCGGCGAAAGCCTCTTTGCCTGATTGCCTTGATATTAAAGTTGTCCCAAATTTTTTGATATCTATATTCATATTATTTTATTGTATCTTAATTAAAATCTGATCATAGCCATACAACCTCGTATAGTTTTGTCTGAACTCTCTATATTTAAATCGGAATTTTCTTTAGCCATTCTTATCTCTGCGTCGCCAGACTGAAAAAACAAGCTTATCGGATTTTCCGCGATAACTTTTCTAACAAATTTCAATCCATTTCCTCTTTCCTCCGGAGCCCTTCCTGATATAATTTCAGTAAAAGCAACAGTCAATGCATCTTTATAATTGTCCAACTCTGGCCTTACTCGCTTAAGAGTTTTCAAAATGCCTATCCCGCGATCCGCCAAAACAATTTCTTTTTTGTTAACATCATATCCAAGAAAGATACCAGGCAAATCAGGCCAATTGCCAATATTATGGTCAAAAGAATTATTACCGATCTCTCCTGCGACCGCAACCAATAGAGAGAAAATTTTTTCTATTGATGGAACTGCAATCAGTATATCCTGCATTTTTATCAATCTTACTTGAAAAATTGAACTGTTGGGGCAATAGAATATTGAAGGTATCTCGGTGGGAATTGAGTTAGAGGCCCACTCATAAGCCAACTTAAATATTTCGTGCGATAGCAACTCTATATCATTCTCGGAATAATAACGGATTCCGCCCGGAGATTTTCTAATTGCTTTAAGTTTGCCTGAACCATCCCAGCGCCTTAAAGTGTCTATTGACACTCCCAGGCTGGCCGCAGCCGCGCTTATAGGTATTAATTTTGATTTCATATTAACAAAAATCTTAACAATTCTATCTTTAATCTAGCACACATAGGCAAATCGTTACAATACCTATGCAAAAAATAACCCTAATTGCTGCAATCGGAACATAAAAATATATGCGCTTTAATTTTTCAATTTTTCGATAATCGCCTCCAACTCCTGGAAATTTTCTATCTGAAAGTCTATTTGGTCGTTGTCAGGAGTCTCAGCGTATTTTCCCTCTCCTCTTCTCATTCTTACCGCTATGGCTTCGGGACATATCTTTTTAGCTTCCAAAAGAGCTTGAGGGTTGTCTTCAACGAAAATTATCTTCTCTCCTTTTTTGGCGAACAGTTTAAAACTTTTCGATTTGCCTATATCCCTGGTGACTTTTATTATTTTGAAATATTTATTGATCCTCGCCGAATCGATCTTCTGTCTCTGGAACTTTTCTTCGCCGTAAGAAAGCATAAAAATTTCCGCCGTTTTGCAGTATTTTTTCAAAAAAGGGATAGAATCGGGATACAGAAAATTCGGAGATATCTTTAAAACCTTATCAAAAGCCTTTTGCAGTTTGGCTTCCGCGACGCCTGTCTGCCTAGCAATAAACCTCATCTGCCTCGAAGGCTTGTAATCCATTCCCTTGCCTTTCGAGAGCTGAAAAGTTTGCTGGAAAATATCTTCGCTCGCACCCAAACCGCCAAAAGCCGCCTTTATCGCTTCGTAAAGGCTCTTGGACGAATACAAGGTATGATCAAAGTCTAAAACTATACGCATATATCTTGCACAGGTCGGACCTGTGTAAAGTTATCCACAGTTATCTTGATCTAAATAATATCATAAAAAAGGCCTCTGCTGGCGGTTTCTGTGGATAACTTAAAGATTTTCAGGCAAGAAAAGCTAACGGTTTATGATCTTTGACAGGACTCGGGCCAGCTTCTTCGGGTCGTGGCCGACCATGGTTCTTTGATTTACTCCTTTGATGAGGATGTCCGACGGGTTTAACGGCTTCAATTCCAGGCCCAGCAGATCGGCCCCGACAAACTTTTTATCCTTCAAAATGGCCTTATCATAACCGACGAATTCCGCGCCGACGAATATTTTTTTGACCTGTTTTGACATTTGCGGGGACAATTTTTTGGTATTAAAAACTATGTGATCTACAACGCCTTGGCCGATATATTTTTCTGTTTCGCTTAAAAATTTCTCAACGGTGAAACCGTCCGTATTGCCGGGCTGGGTCATAATATTGCAAACCAAGATCTTTTTGGCTTTTGATCTTTCCAGCCCTTCGGCTATTCCCTCCACCAGCAAATTTGAGACCAAGCTGGTATAGAATTTGCCGGGTCCTATTATCACAAAGTCAGCCTTTTTTATTTCCGCCAAGGCTTTCGGGTTGGCTTTGGCCGCAGGAGACAAATATAGTTTCTTCAATCCTATTTTGGATATATCCCGACAGTTCACGATCTCCTCTTCCCCCTTTATGGCCTTGCCGTTTTCCAAAATAGCCATCAGGTTTGAATTATCCAAAGAGGCAGGAATGATCTTTCCGGAAATTTCGAATATTTTTTCCAAATATTCCAAGCCTTTTTCAAATCCTCTTTCTTCTATGGCGGCGGCGAACAAAATATTTCCCAAATTATGCCCTCTTAAAAAACCTTTGCTGAAACGGTGTTTCAGCAAAGAGGCCAGCTCTTTTTTTTGGGTCAGAGATATGAGGCATTGTCTAAGATCGCCTACGGGCGGCAAATCCAGCTCTCGGCGCAAATAACCGGTGGAACCGCCATTGTCGAACATCGAAACGACGGCCGACAGATCAGCTTTGCTTTCCAAGGCTCTGATGACCATGCTGGCCCCGGTTCCTCCGCCAAGGCAAACGATCTTCTTTTTTAGATATGGCTTTGAATGCATTTTGCAATGTCCGCTTCTCTGCCTTCCTCTTTTTTATTCATCTGCTCTTCGTAAGACGGTTTTTCGATCTTATAGAACAATCCCAACGGGACTCTTCCTTCCTCGCTGTAATTCCATTCTCTTATAAGGGCCATGGCTTTCTCTTTGGAAGACGGATCTTCGTTTACGGCTTCATAGGCTTTTTCGCCGTAGAACTGCATCGTGTTGAAAAATGAAATACATGGTTCGAGAACTTCGACCAGTGAAAAACCTTTATGCTTGACCGCTTCAATAATAAGATTCTTCAGGTGCTGGACTTTCAGGGCATAACTTCGGGCGATGAAAGTGGCGTTGGAGGCCATCATCAATTCCAAAGGATTGATAGGATCCTCAACGCTCCCTTCGGGAGTTGATTTTCCCTTCATTCCTTTCGGAGAAACCGCCGTGAATTGCCCGGTGGTCAAGGCAAAAAGCCTGTTATTGAGCAAGAAAACATTGATATCGGAATTTCTCTTGGCGGCGTGGATCAAATGGGAGATGCCTTCGTCTAAAGCGGCGCCGTCTCCCAAAAATACCAGAACTTTCAGATCGGAATTCGCCAATTTTACCCCTTCAGCCGAGGCGATCGACCTGCCATGAAGGCCGTAGAAGCTGTTTAAATTCAAATAATCGGCGATCTTGGAGTTGCATCCGATGTCGGAGACAATGACTATTTTTTCTTTTGGCGTCCCTGACTCTATAAGAGAGTTGACCGCTTCTTTAACCGCCGCGAGAAGTCCGAAATTTCCGCAGCCGGGGCACCAAGTATTTGAGCAAGATGTTTCTAGTTTTTCCATAGTTATATTTTTTTAAATTGAACTTCTAATTCTTGCGCGGTGAAAGGCCTCATATCGTATTTCAAGATCCTTTTGTCCGCTTCGATCCCATGGCTGTTCAAAATCTGCTCCATCTGGCCGGTGGAATTAAGCTCGACCGAAACTATCTTCTCCGCCCCCTTCAAGGCCGCGTACATCTGCTTTTCAGGAAAAGGCTGCAGAACAACGGGCTGGACGACTTTAAGGCCCAAATGTTCGGCGGCTTCTTTGACCGCTCCCTTTGTCGAACCCCAACAAATAACAACTTTCTTTGATTTCAGATTGCCGTAAACTTTGACCGTTCCTTCCATCTCGTCAACCGCGTTTTGCATCGCCTCGAATTTTCTCAACCTCTTGTCTTGCATCTTAACGATCTGAGCCTCTTCCTCGGTGGATATTCCGTATTCGTCGTGTTCATAACTGATGGCTTTGACTATCGCGCCGGGCTGGCCGGGGAAAGCCATCGGAGAGATCCCGTTCTCCTTGTCCAAATATCTTTTGTATTCCCCTTTCCCATTCCATACCGAATCTTTTTCCTTTTTAACTTTTTTCAAAACCGCCTCGTCAAAAGTAAAAGTGCCTTCGGATATATCCTTATCAGTCAGCAAAATGGCTGGCGTTTGGTATTGCCAAGCCAGATTCAATAATTTTCCGGTCCAATAAAAAGATTCTTGGGCGTCTCCCGGAGCAACGACAAATCTCAAAAAATCGCCGTGCCCGGAAGCAAGAACGCACAGTAGATCGCTCTGCCCGTTGTATGTCGGCACTCCCGTGGCCGGGCCTGATCTCTGGCTGTCTATCACCAAGATCGGGGTTTCGGCCTGGGCCGCCAAGCTGATACCTTCTGTCATTAAAGCGAATCCTCCTCCCGATGTTCCGACCATCGTTCTTTTCCCGGCAAAAGCGCTGCCGATCCCGGCGTTGATAACGCTTATCTCATTTTCCAATTGGGAAACGGTTACGTTACATTCTTTTTCATGCGCGGCCAGATAATGAAGGATGCTGGTCGCCGGAGTCATAGGATAAGCGTAATAGTTATCCAGCCCCGCTTTAACTGCGCCCAACGCCAAAGCTTCGTTGCCGGTCAAAAGCGGCTTGGGTTTGTTCTTTAATTTTTCAATTTTCACAACCTCCTGGCTCTCGTCGTATGCTTTCCTGGCTATCTCCAAATTTTTCTCTATACCTTTGCCTATCTCCTTTTTCAAAACATCTTCCAAAACCGCCCAGCTGATACCGGTCATTTTAGCAAAAGCCGCGATCAAAGCCGTGTTGGACATTATCGGCAATCCGCCAAGCTCTTTGGTGATCGTGTCTATCTTCACGCCGATCCCCGTATCGAATTGTATCTTGTCCTGGTTAAAGATAAGCGTGCCTTTTTTCGCGAGCTTGTCCTTATGTTTGGCGATCGTGTTCGCGTCCAAGGCCAGCATAAAATCGGCTTCGTTCCTGTGGGACAAAACCTCCTCTTCGGACGCCCTGATCTGGGAAAAATTATGCCCCCCTTTTATCAAAGACTGGTAGTCTTCGTGAATGAAAATATTGTAGCCAAGCCGGTTGAACAGTTTGGCAATGATCAGCCCAGCCACTCTCGAACCCTGGCCGGCCGCTCCGCCTACTAAGATCGAATAATCTTTTGTGTTTTTCATATGAACAGATTTTACCATAAAAAAGCACCCAGCAAAAGCAAGCGGCAAGCTTGCGCAACAAAATATGCACAGGTGACACCTGTGCATGTTTTGTTCTGTAAGGGGAAGTTGAATATTTTTAGGGGTTATTCTACTGTCACGCTTTTGGCCAGGTTTCTTGGACGGTCGACGTCGCGGCCCAAAGCTATCGCCGTATAATAAGCGAAGAGATGCAAAGGTATTGCCGCCAGAAGCGGGGTGAGCATTTCCAAAGTTTTGGGGATATAAATAACATCATCGACGATATTTTTTATATCTTCATTGCCTTGGGTGGCGATGGCGATGACCAGCCCTCCTCTGGCTTTGACCTCATGAATATTTGAAACCATTTTTTCGTAAACGGAATCGGAAGGGCAAATGGCAATGGTCGGAAAATCCTTATCGACCAGAGCCAAAGATCCGTGCTTCAATTCTCCTCCGGGTACGCCCTCGGCATGCAAATAAGAGATCTCTTTTAATTTCAGCGCGCCCTCAAGGGCGATCGGCGCGTTATACTTGCGCCCGATATACCAAAAGTCCCTGTATCCTTTATACTTCTCAACCAATTTTTTAATTTCTTCGCGTTTGGCCAATATCTGCCTGCCCAGCTCCGGGACCTTGTCCAGCTCGGAAACGATACGGGAACCCGTTACCAAGGACATCTCCCTCTGGCGGCCCAGATAAACGGTAAGCATGGCCATTGTCGCCACCTGGCCGATGAAAGCTTTGGTCGAAGCCACGGCTATCTCCGGGCCGGACCGCGTATAAATTCCGGTGCTGGTTTCGCGGCTTTGGGTGGAACCGATAGCATTGGTGATCCCTATGCTGGTCACGCCTTTTTGTTTCAGCTCGCGCAAACAAGCCAAAGTATCGGCGGTTTCGCCGGACTGGGAAATGAATATCGCTCCGGTCTTGTCGTCAACGATCGGCTTGCGATAGCGGAATTCCGAGCCCACATCAGTTTCGCATTTTATCCCGGCGTATTCCTCAAGCATATACTCGCCCACCATCGCCGCGTAATGAGCCGTGCCGCAACCTATCAAAAGCAGACGGTCCAGCGAACGCAATTTCTCGGCCGAGTTTTCCAACCCTCCGAATTTTACCGAACCCACTTCCGGCATCAAACGGCCCCTGATGGCGTTCTCGACGGCTTCAGGTTCTTCCATTATTTCTTTAAGCATGAAGTGGTCGTAATCGCCCCTTTCCACTTCCTGCGAAGTATATTCCAGATCTTCGGCCGATCTTTCCCTGGCCAGGGATAATTTATCCGGAGTGATCACGGCTATCTCATAATCGTCCAAATTGACTATTTTTTTTGCGTAAGGCGCGATGGCCACCGGATCGGAAGCGATGATATATTCATCGTCGTTGACCCCGATCAAAAGAGGGCTCGACAATCTGGCGGCCACGATCTTTTGCGGTTCGCTCTTGGACATTACCAAAATTCCGTATGTTCCCTTGACCAATTTCAAAGCCTCGGCCACCGCCTCTTCCAAAGATCTTTTTTGGCCGTCTTCATTTTTATTCTCTAAAAATTTTTCCACCAGATGGGCGATGACCTCCGTATCTGTTTCCGAGCTGAATTTGTGCCCTTCCTGGGAAAGCTGTTCTTTCAACTCGCGATAGTTCTCGATTATCCCGTTATGCACCACAAATATTTCTTTCCTGCAATCAAAATGCGGATGGGCGTTCTCTTCCGTCACTCCGCCGGTAGTAGCCCAGCGGGTGTGAGCCAACCCGGCGCAACCCGGAACATCAAGGTTCGACAGTTCGATCTCCGCGTCAGATATTTTTCCTGTTTTTTTATGCAAGAACGGAGCTTCGCCGCCGTTAAAAACGCAAAAACCATAGCTGTCGTAACCGCGGTATTCCATCCTCTTTAGAGATGACAATAAGATCGGGAAGGCCGGCCTTTTGCCGATATAGCCAACTATGCCGCACATACGCTTGGAAAGCCAGATCTCAAATGCCGAGACAATTTTTCCCGTAAAGGATGGTTTCCTTTTCGGAAAGATCGGGAAATGGCTTTAGGTTACGAATTGATTAAAAATCGTGTTTGTTTCGCCTGAATCAGTAACATCTTACCAAGCAGAAAGGAAAAGTTAAAGGCCGGACAAAGATTAAATGGCCAACTTATTTAATAAAACATCCCAAGGTTAACTGGGATGTTTTATGTTTTCTGACGACAGCTATCGGAGTATCAGATTCTTCATTCTTTGATACACCGGACCGAGTAGCCGTTGTTCCTGAAATCAACATATAGACTGCCACTACTGGATCCAAAATAAGCCAAATAACGAGCATTTTTTACCCAAGCAGTACTGCTCCAATACCAACCGTTTTCGCCTGTACCGCTAATATAAGCACCGCCATAACTACGTCCACCGCCTGCCGCCAATTTAAGAGGGCTAGAAAAAGCTCCGTTGACCCAACTATTCTTCTCAATCGTCCACTCTGCCTCAGTCGGCACCCTCCAACCGCTGGGACAAGGATTATTAACGCCCGAAACTCCCTGCCACAAGTTGTCATTCCTAGGAGACCGCCAATCGGAATCGTAGGGACCAATAATAAAATTAGAATGACCGGGGCTATCGGTATTTGAAAGAGTAGTGGTAACTCCGCTGGTCCTAGTTTGATGCCCATCATCCAGCCTTCCCCATTGAAAGAGGTCTCCGTAAGCGCTGGAATCATTATAAGCTGTAGCCACTTGCGATGCTCCAAGATTTCGGTCCATCCAGCATTCGCCGTTATGCTCCACTGTTCCGTAGCTAACGGAATTTCCTTTATAGGTAAAATCAACTGTACTTCCGCAGGCAAACGGCGAGTTTGCGTCCACATGGTACGTAATCGTCATCTCGGCTGTGTGGCTGTCCGAAGAAGTCACCACCACATGATAGGAATGATCGCCCAAAGTTTTGGCATCGGCGTTGCTGACCGCGGTGAGAACTCCCCCGGCCAACGATACCGGAGCGCCTCCGTTCACGGTCGCGCTGTCGGCGTTGGTTACGTCGAATTGCAGACCGGATAAAAATCTGGTGTTGGCGTCCGATTCCGTGTACGGGCTGGCGATGGCCGCGCCGGTCAGAGCGATGGTTGGGATGATCGGAGCGGCTGCATCATCATCCTTGACGCAGCGGACCGAGAAGCCGTAGGCACGATTACCTATACCCGCGGGGGTCACCACTCCCGAATTGAAGGCCAGATTCGAGGCCTCCGTGCCACTCGGGCTGCTCGACCAGTAGGAGCCGGTGCTACCCTGATTGCTCAGCGCGGCATCGCCGCGACGGCGGTGGCCGGCTAGCGGCAGTTTCAACGACGAATTAAACGCGCCGACGCTGGTTTGCGGCGAAAAATAACCCGCCACCGTCGCCCATTCCGGCTGGGTCGGCACATGCCAGCCGGTCGGACACGGATTGTTTGATCCGCCGTTCGCGCCCGCCCAAAGCGTGGCTTGGTTCGGGCTTTGCGGCACGCGCCAATCATAAGGCGAATCGGCTTCCGTGATGAAATTGGCGTGGCCGGGAATATCGCTGGCGGCGTTGGCGGATGTCGTTCCGCTGTTGGAAACTTGGTGTCCGTCTGTCGGCCTGCCCCATTGGTAGTAATAGCCGTAAGCGTTGGCATCGCTGGCGGAAGCGGCGACTTGCGTCGCGCCCAAATTCCGGTCCAGCCAGCATTTGCCGTCGGGGCCGAGCACCGTGCCGTAGGTTAATCCGCCCGCACCTTGGACGGAACCGCAAGCAAAAACACTGCCGACAGCATACGAGATCGTCATCCCTGCTGTATGACCATCGGACGAAGTTACAACCACGTAATATGAATGGCTGTCCGCGGTTTTGGCATCGGCGTTGCTGACTGCGGTAAGAGTTCCGCCGGCCAATGATACCGGAGCGCCTCCGTTCACGGTCGCGCTGACGGCGTTGGTTACATCGAATTGCAGGCCGGATGGGAATCTGGTGTTAGCGTCCGATTCCGTGTACGGGCTGGCGATGGCCGCGCCGTTCAGAGCGATAGTCGGGATGATCTGAACCGGAGGAGTGCCTCCCAAGCCGGGGACATACGCGATTTGGGCCGCGACCGAATTATTGTCCTGATCAATACATACATATCCATCCTTGCCTTCGGTCTTGGCGCACAAAGTATATTTGTCTGTTGTCGTGGCTATATATTTGTATGAGTATTCTCCCCCGGCCGCATAGGACGGGTCTCTGGGGATGGCCGAAAGAAAATTTGGATTGTTCAACGCCTGCGAAAATGGACCGTTGGAATCAACATCCGCCTCTATGGATATCCAATCAGTAGTGGTCGGATAGCCTCGGTTTATTATACTGTACATTTTCAGTCCTGCTTTGAATTGGTTCAGGTCCGATGTTCTGGTAGAATCTCTGGCGGAAACCTTCGCGCTGAAAATATTCGGAATAAACATAACCGCCAAGATGGCGACGATGGCGACCACGATCAATAACTCAACAAGGCTGAATCCTTTAACGGCAAAATTTCTGATCTTTTTAAAAATATCTGCCAGAAAAAATGGCTGACGAAATTTGATAGACATATCTTTAAGGTCATCGTCGTTATTTGAATTATTGATTTGCATTATATCTTCTTTTTCGTAAAAATTTATAAGAACGATATCCTGCGATAACGATCATTGGGATTCTCCGCGCGAAACCTGGGTCGGAAGATAACGGCTGTATGTCATATTGCTGATCATAAGCTCTCCTTTATTATTCTCTCCCCAGCAGTAAGCCGTGCCATCGGTTTTAACCGCGCAAAGATTATAAAATTTCCCCGTTATCTTAGCAGTGTCAGCAAAATAGCCCGAACCATATTTATCCAAAACCTGGACAGGAAGATGTTGTTCGGTAGTGTTGTTTATACCCAACCGGCCGGAGTCGTTGTTCCCCCAGCACCAGAGAGTTTTGTCTGTCTTGATAACGCAGGTGGTTCTCTGCCCTGAAAAAATATAGCTTACGCCAGTCAGGTTGCCGACGCCGTTCGAATTCAAAGGCTGTATCGGTACATAAGAAAGAGTTGTATTATTCGTACCCAGCTGGCCGGAATAATTCCATCCCCAGCAATAAACGGTACCGTCGGGCTTGACCGCGCAGGTGTTGCTCTCCCCTGCGGATACCTGGCTTATGCCGGTTAGCTTGCCAACACCGCCTTCTCCTAAAACCTGAATGGGCACGCGGCTGCTCGTTGTATCGCCTGTGCCCAAAACCCCGGCGTTATTATAGCCCCAGCACCAAACGGTTCCATCGGTTTTAACAGCACAAGAATGGTTGTCTCCTAAAGAAGCTTGGCTCACGCCAGTCAGTTTGCCTATGCCGCCCGCGCCTAGAACCTGAACGGGAGAAGTTCTTTGGGTCGTTGTGTTATCGCCCAATTGTCCTCTCCAATTATAACCCCAGCACCAAATTGTATTATCGTTTTTAATGGCGCAATTATGGTTGTCTCCCACAGACAACTGGCTCACGCCGGTCAGTTTTCCGATGCCGCCCGCGCCTAGAACCTGAACGGGCACAGATTTGTTAATTGTTGTACCGTCGCCCAGTTGCGCGGAAAGATTCTGGCCCCAGCACCAAACGGTTCCGTCGCTTTTAAGAGCACAGCTATGGTTCCAGCCCGTCCCCACTTCTGACACGCCGGTCAAATAACCGGCGCCACCCTCTCCTTTTACCCGAACGGGTATATATCCTTCTTCTGATGTAGCGCCATTTCCCAGTTGTCCGTAATGATTATATCCCGAGCAATAAACGCTGCCGGAAGAAACGGCGCAAGAGTGATAACCGTCGCTGGCAATCGATGTCACGCTCGCCATATAAGTCTTGGCCTCATCTCCCTTGATACAGCGTACCGAATGGCTGTCATATCTGTTTTTATTTATCCTAAGAACGGAAACATCGTTCGATCCACCGGTCTCGACTTGGCGAATCCACGCCTCGCTCGCATCGCTTGCGGCGGGTAGAGATGACCACCAAGCCGCCATCGATCCGCGCAAAGCGAATTCTGCGTGATCGATGCGATAACCGGATAATACCGCGGCAAGCGATCCCGATTTGATCTTGGTTCCCGCTCCAAAGCAATCCCAACCGGTTCGGCCGGAGGAACAAGTTCCGCTATCTTTTAGATAATTTTCCAAAACAGACCACTCGTTGTTTGTTGGAACATGCCATCCTGACGGGCAGATGCCTTGGGCGCCCTCTGCCAGATCGCCGCACATAGCCTGATGCCATTGGTAAAGGCCTCCGTCGGAATCGCAATTGGAATCATTGTTATCGTAACAATATTTTTCTATATTTTGACAGGAAAACCACTGCCAATCTCCTTCCTCCGCTTCGGGCATGGCGTCAAGCCTTGTTCCTACGTTTAAATTTTCGGCCAGCCAGCATTGGCTTCCGACCACGACAGTGGAATAATCATGCCCTCCGTAGCTGACCGTTCCGCAGCCCTCTTCTCCGCCGCCGCCACCGCCCGCATCAAAGCCGGGCACGACCGCGACTTGTGCCACCACCGAACTTTCATTTTGATCGATGCAGGAATAGCCAAGCTTCGCCTCGTTCTTGGCGCACAAAATATATCTGTCCGTTGTCGTGGCTATATATTTATATGAGTATTCCCCTCCGGCGGTGTAAGCAGGGTCCCGGGGAATTTTTGGTAAAAAATTCTTATTTCCTAAAGCTTGGGAAAATGGACCGTTGGAATCAACATCCGCCTCTATGGATATCCAATCCGTGGTGGTCGGATAGCCATGATTCATCATTTTGTAAAGCTTCAACCCTGTTTTAAAACTGCTCAAGTCCACAGCTCTTGAAGAATCCCTTGCCGCGGCCTGCGAGTTAAAAATATTCGGGAGGAACACGAGCACCAAGATGCTTACAATGGCGATCACGACCAGCATCTCGGCAAGGCTGAACCCTTTAAAACGCCCCGAGCTAAGATCTCTGATCTTTTTAAGACCGTCCGCTAAAAACCGCGGTTGAAAAAATTTCATGGACATATTTTTATTGCTTTTATTTTCTGCTGGCCTGAATTATATTATTAGACCTACTGCCTAAACTTTAATTTCATTGTATAATAAAAGCATGAATATATCAAAGCTCAAACAGAACCCTGGAACCTTCGCTCGTTTGTTCGGTATCGCGCCCGATAAGTTTGACGAATTG
>JBAZHV010000019.1:0-20230 GCA_041652155.1 Minisyncoccota bacterium | reverse complement strand
TCACTTGTTCGGCCAATTCTTCTTGCCGCAAAAAGCTATGCTGGGAGCATTTTTGCGTTTTGCTCTTTTTGGTACAGCGGTAATATATAAATTTCAGTCCGCTTTTTTTGATGTGCCGTTCAACCGTAATGGAGTAGCCGCATTCGCCGCAAACGGCGAAGTTGCGGAAAAGAAGATTTTTCAAATCTTTATTTTTGCGGGGTTTGCAATAGGTTTAATATTCGGCGGAGGTGTTTACCGGCAATTGGTTTAGTATATTTTGTAAGATACTTCTATATTCTTTCTGTTATTGGGCGGCAGGCATAATTTTGGTGAAAACGAAAAGAAAGAGAAGCAGTTTTTTATAGCAATTATTGATTTCGCATTATCAGCCGCCGCCGGGAGGCCTTGTTTTCTTTGACGACAGAAAAGTGTTTTAAAAATATCCACTTTTTGCGTATTGACAAGGTATTCATTATGAATATATACTCAATATACAGTTCGTTTAAAGGTCGAAAAGTCTAAATAAATAAGCACAAAAAAATATGCCACAACAAGATAAAACCGGTCCAGCGGGTGAAGGCCCGATGACCGGACGAGGAATGGGTCCTTGCGGCGCCGGGATGCGGCGAGGCTGGGGCTGCGGATTTGGAAGAGGCTTCGGCTTCGGACGACGGAGATTTATTTCTCCGAAGAACGAGATGTCTGCCTTAGACGAGGAAGAAAAGATGCTTGAAGAAGAGCTTCAAGCTATTCGTGAAGAAAAGGCAGCCTTAAGGGGCCAATAGCCAGGCGTATTTCAAATAGCCTCTTTTACAAAAGAGGCTATTGAATTCTGGAAAAAATAAATTTACTATTTAAGTAACAATGATAATATTTCATTGAATTGCTAGCCGAGATTCCAGTTTTTTAACTGTTTTTTCAGGAGTTTTTTTAATTTTTATAATAAAATCGATCAACCATTAAAATGAAAATATTAAAATTCGGCGCCGTATGGTGCCCGGGATGCGTAATTATGAGGCCTCGCTGGAAGGAGATAGAATCAGAACTGCCTTGGCTTAAAACCGAATACTATGATTTTGATAATGACAAAAAACAAGCGGAAGACCACGGCGTTTCGGCTCTTCCAACTTTTATTTTTTTGGACGATAATGGAACGGAGCTGGCCCGTTTAACCGGAGAGATCGAGAAAAAAGAGCTGTTAGAAGTTATTAACGCGAACAAAGATCGTTGATTATGGCAAAGAGGCTGAAAACAATAGTTGCGTTATTTTTATTTTTTGCCGTATTCCCGGCAACGGTTTTGGCTTCCGATCCGTTCCCGGTTTCAGCTTATTTTTTTTACGGCGAAGGCTGCCCGCATTGCCACCAGGAGAGGCAGTTTTTAAGCGGGCTTGAGGCTCGATATCCTTCGCTTGAAATTTATGAATTTGAGATTTATAAGAACGGCGGGAATCTGGAAATTTTAAAAAAAACCGCCAAAGCGCTTAACGCTGACAACGGGATGGTCCCGTTCCTTGTTGTGAATGACAGTTATTTTATCGGTTATATCGAGGGATCAATTTCGGAGGGGATAGAGAGGAGGGTTAAAGAGTGCTCTTTGCAGTCTTGCGCCGATTCTATAGCGGCGATTGCCGGGATCAAGTCCTTGAAAGGCCAAGAACAGGGAAGCGAGCCTTTTCAGCAATCCGAAAAAAACGAGGAAACCGGAAATATCGTCGGGCTGGCGGGACCAGAAGACGGCCTTGGCGCGGAAGATTTTTCGGAAACAGCCGGATCAAGAGAAATAAAGATTAAAGTTCCTTTTTATGGGGAACTGGATGCGGCGTCATTTTCGCTTCCAGTTATCACGGCAATTATGGGAATTCTTGACGGCTTTAATCCTTGCGCAATGTGGGCGTTGCTGTTTTTGATCAGCCTTCTTTTAGAGGTTAGAGACAAAAAAAGAATGTGGATATTCGGAGGCGCTTTTGTTTTTTCTTCAGCTTTGGTTTATTTCTTTTTTATGGCCGCTTGGCTTAACCTTATTTTATTTTTAGGTTTTATTATTTGGATAAGGCTGGCTATTGGAGGATTGGCGCTGGCCGGGGGTGCGTACAGCATCCGCGAATTCATATGGAATAAAAGCGGCGGATGCAAAGTCGCGGGAGATGAAAAAAGGCGGAATGTTTTTGAAAAAATTAAAAATGCCGTTAGGATGCAAAGTTTTTGGCTGGCGCTTGGAGGAGTCGTTGTCTTGGCTGTTGCCATCAATATGGTTGAACTGATATGCTCGGCGGGATTGCCTGCGGTATACGCGCAGATATTGGCGATCAATAGCGTCTCGGAAGCGCAAAGGTATGCTTATTTGTCGCTTTATGTCTTCTTTTTTATGATTGACGATCTGTTCGTATTTTTTGCGGCAATGATCACTATGGAACTAACAGGCATTACAACCAAATACGCGCGTTTTTCGCGGCTGATTGGAGGGTTGGTGCTCCTTTGTATCGGTATTTTGCTTATTTTGAAGCCGGAATGGCTGATGTTCGGATAATCAATAATCCGCGCTTTTGCGAGGCGCGAAAAAAATATGAAAATAGCGATTAGCTCAAGCGGCCGCGAATTAGGGGATCGGGTGTCCGAATTGTTCGGCCGGTGCCCGTATTTTTTGATCGTTGAGATCAACGGCAAGGAAATCGGCGAGATCCAGGCGCAAGAAAACGCGAATAGCGACCAAACCGGAGGGGCGGGGATTGCCGCCGCCAAGTTTTTGGCTGAAATGGATGTCAACGCGGTGATCGCGCAAAATATCGGCCCGCGCGCCGCCGATGTTTTGAAGCAATTTAATATCGAAACGTATTATTTTGACGGCGCGGGCGAGGATGCTGTCCAAAATTTTATTAGCGGCCAGTTAAAGAAAACAAACTAATATGAAAATAGCCATCCCTACCAACGGCAGAAAAGGAATAGATGATGAAGTTGCCGATCATTTCGGCCGGTGTTCGACCTATACGATCCTTAACGAGCGCGGCGAAGTTGTTGAAATAATTCAAAATACCAGCGAACATATGGGCGGCGAAGGATTGCCGCCGGAGCTGATCAAAAGCCGCGGGGCAACTGTTTTGCTTTGCGGCGAGGTGGGCCCGCGCGCCATCAAGCTTTGCGCCGATCTGGGGATCGATGTTTATGCTTGCAAAGAAAAAGAGGTAAAGCATATTTTCGAGGCGTGGAAAAGCGGCAAATTAAAAAAGGCGGGCGCTGGCGACGCTTGCGAAGAACATAAATTATGAAAAGCTTGAAGATCGCGGTTACCGGCGGCAAAGGCGGCACGGGAAAATCAATGGCGGCGGTGTCGCTGGCGGTGGAATTCGCGCGGCGCAAAAAAACTTTGCTGGCGGATGCCGATGTTGAATGTCCCAATGACCATTTGTTGCTGGGGGCCAAGAGGGAAAATCCGATAAAAATTTACCAGCCGATCCCAAAGTGGGATTTTTCCAAGTGCTCTAAATGCGGCAAATGCGCCTCGGTTTGCAAGCAAAACGCGATCGTATTCGTTAAAAATAAATACCCCGCGTTCGTTAGGGAGATTTGCATTGGATGCAAGGCTTGCTCGCTGGTTTGCCCGGAAAACGCGATTTCAACCGGGGAAAAAGAGATCGGCGAGATTTACAGCGGCAGAAATTATGGTGTTGATTTGGTTTCCGGGGAATTGAAACTGGGAGAATTGGCTTCCGGGGAAGTCGTGGCCGAAGTAAGAAAACATGTGCAAAAGGAAAGCCAGCGGCTGAACTCGGAAATAATCCTGATCGATTCCGCGGCTGGAGTCGGATGCCCGGTGATCGCATCGCTGGTGGGTACGGATTACATCGTGGGGGTGACCGAACCGACGCCATCGGCTTTGCATGATTTAAAAAGAGTGCTTTATTTGGCGCGGCATTTCGAGATCAAGCACGGGATTGTTATCAACAAATTCGATCTGCAAAACGATTTTTGCGCCGAAATTGAAAAGTTTGCCGCCCAAAATGGCGCGCCGGTCATCGGCAAAATCCCTTATCGGAAAGATTTCGTCGATGCCGCGCTTAAAAATCAGCCTCCGGCAATAGCAAGCCCGCAGTACGCGGAGATTTTCCAAGGCATAATCAATAGGATCGAACAAATCGTGAAATGAAAGAAAAAATATCATTAATTGCAATCGCGGCCAACGCAATTCTGGCCGGAGGCAAGATCATTATCGGTTTTATTTCCAATTCAGCCGCTATTCTGGCGGAAGGAACCCACTCTTTAATGGATGTTTTTTCTTCGGCTATCGGTTATGCCGGAATTATAATTTCAAAAAAACCGCAAGACGAGAGGCATCCTTACGGCCATTATAAATTTGAAGTTTTGTCCGGATTATTAATTACTTTAATTCTTTTTATTACCGGCATTTGGATTATCTATGAAGCTTATCGCGGTTTTTCGCAGCCTGGGAAAATTATCGTTGATCATCTGGCCCTTGGCGTGATGGTCATTTCGGCGGCCGTTAATGAAATAATGGCCCGCTTGAAAATCCATTTCGGAAAGAAAGAAAATTCGATCAGCCTGATTTCGGACGGCATACATTCCCGGGTTGATGTTTTCGCTTCGCTGGCGGTTTTGGCGGGATTATTATTGGCGCGGTATTGGATTTATGCCGACGCGGCTTTGGCTTTATTGATCGGTATTTACATCGTCAAAGAATCGTTTTCGCTCGGGAAAGAAGCGGCCGATTCTTTGCTGGATGTTTCCGCCGGGCCGGAAATCGAGAAAGAAATAAAGTCTATCGCCAAAAGCCAAAATATCGACATCGTCTCGCTTAAAACGCAGAAAAAGGGATCAGTCGCAACCGCGAACTTGGAAATTACTCTTCCGAAAAATTTGAAAGTGGAGGAAGCGGAAAAGATTTCCGACGCCTTAAGGGAAGCGCTAATGGCTGAAATTGATAATTTGCGCTATGTATCTATTCAGATTTCCAGCCATGAAGTCGAAAGCGGGTATTACAAACCGGAATTCGGCAAGGGATTCGGGTGGCGGAAAAAGGGTAAATTCAAAAACAAAATCCAAGGCGCGGAGGGCAAAGGGCCCGGCGGCGATTGCGTTTGTCCGCAGTGCGGGTATAAAATACGGCATGAGCACGGCGTCCCTTGTTCTAAATTAAAATGTCCGAATTGTAAAATTAATTTGCAAAGAAAATAAATATGGTAAGGCCAAGACTTCACAGAAAAATAGAATTTAATCCCGATATAACGTATTTCAAGCCGCGCGGCGTGCCAATGAGCGAGCTTGAAATCGCAGAATTAACGGTCGAAGAGATCGAAGCTTTAAGGTTGAAAAATATAGAAAAAATGGAACAAACAGAGGCCGCGGAGAAAATGGGCACTTCTCAAAGCACTTTTCAGAGGATTTTGGCGTCGGCCTATCAAAAAATTTCCGACGCGCTGATTAACGGAAAAGCGATAAAAATTATAAAAACAGATAGCAAACGATAAAATCAAAAATTATTTGTTGGTTTTCTCCGGCAAGGGCGGCGGCGAAACAACGGCCGCTTCTAATTCGGTTTTTTTATTTCCGTTCAAAAGAGGAGCTATGCGGCAGGGATCGAAGCCGACAGCGAATCAATCCGGCTGGATTTAACTAAAAAATTGGACGCGCTTAAATCGTTTTTTGATTTGTTGTTTTTTTATTCCGGAATTTTTATTGCACCCCCTGTCAAACGGCAGATGGCTGGTTTGTTTCAGTTTTGTCGTTTTTGTTCTCTTCGGTTCCTTCGGCTTCTTTTTCTTTCCATTCAGCTTCTGCTATTTCCTCCGGGGTTCCGGCCTTTTCGCCTTCTCGGCCGTTCTTTTTATTTTCCTTTTCTTTCTCTTCTTTTTCTTTTTTCTCTATGTCTTTTTGACTGGCCAGTTCCTCTGCCTTATCGTCAAAAGTTATATCCAGTTTTGTGACCTTGTTTTTGTTGAATATTCTTTCGAACAATCCGGTAGTTTCCCATTTGATCCAGACGGTGGAAAAGGGGAGAGTATCCGTCTTTCCCTCAAGAAAATCTTTGGATTTGCTCTCCATAGCTTGAGGAACCCGGAATTTCATTATATCGATCGTTACGTTTAAGTTGATCGCGCCTAACGTCCTCCAATCGTTTTTCATCGCTCTTTCAAAATCGGTTACGGCCCTTTCTTCCCATTCTTGCATCATTCTCTTTCTTTCTTTGAGTTCTTCTTCTTTATTCTCCTTCTCTTCTTTTTCCGCTTCCCATTTTTCTCCGAACGAATCCGCTTTTGCTTCGCGTCCGCCGTTTTTAGACTCTATAGCTGTTCCTTCCGGCAAATTTTCCCGGCCGTACTCTTCCATCCATTCCTTTTTTTGTTTCTCCAGCTCGGCTTTCTCTTCTTCGAGTTTTTTTATCTTTTCATTATCGAACTGGGCGCTCGGAGGATTGTTGTCGGTTCGGGTGACACCCATATCTTTTTGGAGTCCGGCTAATTTTTCTTTGGTTTCGGCGATCGATCTTTGGGACTCGAATATTTTCTGATCGACATAATTCAATTCATTCAAAACATCGGTTATTTTTTCCCGCGGGGACAGTTCTTTTTCTTGAGATCGTTCTTCCGGACCTTTCTGCATATCTTTTTTATTTTCATTTTTTTCTTCCGGCAGAAGGTTTTCCTGCCCGTTCTCGCCAGTTTTATCGCTGGAATTTCCCGGAGACTGTTCTTGGTTTTCCTCGCCCGTCTTTTTTTCGGGATTTTCTTTCCCGGGGAATTTATTCTCTAAGGTTTCCGTTGGATTTTCAATTTTGTTTTCCATGCCTTGATTGTACGATATGAGGCATATTTTTTCAATTACAGGGAGGCTAAGAGACTGTTTTGAGGCTAGTTAGCGCCAAATTTTGATTATTTCGGATGGACGTTCTATCATTGCATTAGAAAGATTATGATGGTCGAACAATTTTCAGAGAACGGCATATACTCGCGACATAACGATTTTATACCGGGTCGTTTTTCCTTGGTTTTTATCCATGGCCTTTCCGGAAGTTCATCGGCCTGGAAATATTACGGCGAGAGGCTCGGCAACGATTACAATCTTTTATTCTTTGATCTGCGCGGGCATGGCAGATCCTCGAAATATTCAAATTACAGCGACTATGATCTGGAAAAAATATCAGCGGATATTTTTGATCTGACAAAGGAGAACAACCTTAATAATATTTTATTGGTAGGCCATTCTTACGGGTGTCTTTTGGCCTTGGATTTTTTGAGCCGCTATAAGAACGCAGTGAATGGGGCGGTGTTTTTAAGCCCCAACTTTAAGATAAGAGATATTTTTTTGGTGAAGACCTTGTCCCCGTTGTTTTTGGTCGGAGGACTTTTGTCCTCTCTTCCTTTCGGAAAAAGATCGGGGCATCATGTGGATTATTCCCGCTATCCAAATTCAGGGGATTGGGACGCCAGGAGGATGGCCGCCGATATAGGAAATACGACCATCCGGGTGTGCCTTTATTATATGAAACAGATATACGATTTTGACATAGCCAGAAAAACGCTTTCCGATATCGTTGCTGTGCCGGTGTTGATAATACATGGTGATAGGGATACCGTCTTGCCGCTGTCATATTCCATCGATCTGGCGAAAAAGCTTAAAAATGCAAAGCTGGTGGTATTGCGCAATGCCAATCATATTTTGGCTATGAACAACGCCAGGGAAGTTGCTGACGAGATAGAGAAATTTGTTAAAGAGCTGGCGCTTCCCGGGCAAAGACCGCGAGCTTGACCTGCCGGAACCTTTTTTATATAATATAGCCAACAATTGAATATGTTTATCGAAGCGATTGCTGTGGCCACCAACCATAGTTCTATCCCCAAAAGGGACTAAGCCAAGGTAAACAAAAAGCTGTCCGAAATATTTCGGGAAGCTGAGTGGAACCGCGCGGTTTAAACCTCGTCTCAGCCCATCAACTTATATTGATGATTTGAGACGAGGTCTTTTATTATCTGCGTATTCGCCCCATCTTCGTTGTTAGAGCAAAAAGGTTCTAGTCGCCGTACTATTTCGTACGGCTCCGGCGTACCTTTTCGCTCTGCCTAGAATCTGGGGCAAATACACAGTTACTACAAAGCATTACATTATTAGCGTTTAAGAGAAAAATAATTATGGAAAAACAAATTGAGAAAATCGATATTTTGCGCCATTCCGCTGCCCATATTTTAGCGGCCGCGGTTTTGGAGCTGATGCCCAAGGCTAAGTTCGCCATCGGTCCGAGCATCGAGGACGGATTTTATTACGACTTTGATCTGCCTCGCGCTTTGACGCAGGAAGATTTGGCTGTTCTTGAAGAAAAGATGCAGGCCATAGTCAAAAAGAATTATGCTTTTGAACGCAAAGAGATGCCTGTCAAAGAGGCGATAGAATTGTTCAAAAAAGCGGAGCAGCCCTATAAGGTGGAATTGATAGAAGATTTGGTCAAAAATCAGAAAGTGGAGACCGTTTCGATCTATACTTCCGGTCCGTTCGTTGATCTTTGCCGCGGGCCTCACGTAGAATCGACCAAAAATGTCGATGCCAAGGCTTTCAAGCTGATGAAAATAGCCGGGGCTTATTGGAGAGGGAACGAGAAGAATAAAATGCTGCAGCGCATTTACGGAACCGCCTGGGAGAACAAGGCCGATCTGGAAGCCTATCTCAAAAAATTGGAAGAAGCCGAAAAGCGCGACCATCGCAGGATAGGGAAAGAGCTGGATCTTTTTCATATTGACGAGCAGGTAGGGCTTGGATTGATCCTTTGGCATCCCAAAGGCGCTATGCTTTGGAGGATGATAGAAGATTTTTGGTACCAGGAGCATATGAAAAAAGGTTATGAATTTGTCCGTTCTCCCCATATAGGCAATCGTAAGCTTTGGGAGCAGTCAGGCCATTGGGGATTCTATTCCGGCAGTATGTATCCGCCGCTGGAAGTGGGACAGTCTCTTGAAGAGTTGAAAGCGGGCAAAAAAGTCGGAGAATCAGAGCAGTATTTGCTTAAACCGATGAATTGCCCTTTTCATATCGCCATTTATAAAAATTCTCCTCATTCTTATAGGGAGTTTCCGATGCGCTGGGCTGAAACCGGGACCGTTTATCGTTTTGAAAAGAAGGGAGAACTTTCCGGACTGACAAGAGTCAGAGGTTTTACTCAAGATGACGCTCATATCATTTGCCGCGAAGATCAGGTTGAAGGAGAGTTGGAAGAAGTTATAGATTTTATTTTAAGCACATTCAAGGCGTTCGGTTTTAATTTTGAATCAGTCAAAGTTTATCTTTCTTTGCGCGATCCGCAGAATAAGGAAAAATATGTCGGGAATGATGAGGGTTGGAAGTTCTCGGAAGATATTTTACGCAAGGTTGCCAATAAAAAAGGATTGAAATTTGAAGAAGAATTAGGAGAGGCTGCCTTCTATGGTCCGAAATTGGATTTCAAGATCAAAGATGTTTTAGGCAGAGAGTGGCAATGTTCCACTTTGCAATTCGATTTTAACTTATCTGAAAGGTTTGATATGACATTCGCCAATACCAAGGGAGAGCAGGAAAGACCCTATATGCTCCATCGCGTTTTGCTTGGATCGTTCGAGCGTTTTATCGGCTTGCTGATCGAACATTACGCCGGAGCTTTCCCGGTCTGGCTCGCGCCTGAACAGGTTTGGGTTCTGCCTATTGCCGAACGCCATCAGGAATATGCCAAGAAATTGGTCGATCTTTTGAAGGCCGAAGGCATCAGGGTGGTTATGAAAAGCGAAAGCGAGACCATCGGCAAGAAGATCCGCTCCGGCCAGATCCAGAAAATTCCTTATCTGCTGGTGGCAGGAGATAAAGAGGTCGAAGCCGAAGGAGCCGCGGTTCGCGACAGGGTCAAAGGGGATCTGGGCATAATGCCGGTCAAAGATTTTGTCGAAAAGATCAAACAGGAGATAAAAGACAAAACGCGCTAAAATACATTGAACCAAAAAACCAGTCCGGTCGGGCTGGTTTTTTGGTTCAAGAAAAAGAATGGAAGCCATTGTAAAAAATTCTGTTTGTATTATATATAGCTTAGCTCTTTTAAGGTAAAAGGGGCTTTTTAAGGGAGTTGCTAAAATGGCAAGAAAGGATGTCGACTTCACCATAGAGTTGAAAGTGCGTGAAGCAGAGGGACGTCTTCTCGGAGGAGAAGAAGCTGAAATAGTGGACAGGGCCATCGTATCGGCTCTTGTGCAGATAGTACAGAAGGGGAAAGGCGATAAACCAGTAGTATCCGACCATATCGGAGATTACGTGGTATCAAGAGAAAAAATAAAGAGGCGCAGATGGGAAGACTCTGACGCCCCCGAAGGTTTCAGCTACGCTGAAGCCGTCAAAACAGCTCTTGATGAAGTGAGGGAAAAGAAAAAAACGCTTAGGACCAAGGAAGACAAGATCGACTACATCAGGATCAGGATCATACAGCTGCGAGAGCAGGCAATGAGAGGAACAACCTCCAAATAAAAGCCAAAGACAGGCTTCGTTCGTCCGGACCGATTTTTTACGCTCCAAAGGCGAAAATTTCGTCCAAACAATGAATCGAAGCAAGAGGGTCTGATCCAGCGTCAGCCCTCTGTTTTTTATTCATTGCTTGACACAAATATGGCTTTGTGTTATATTCTTGTTCAGTAAAGGTCCAAAACCAAGCGGACCTTCGAGAAGGGAGGGGGCACCCGAAGAAGGAGGTCCAATAAAATATGTTCGATGGCATCCGACGGATGTTGATCCAACAGCCAATTGTTATGATGATCCTTTTGGGATCTTCCGGGTACGGCTTTCATAGGCTTTATCTCAATTGGAATCTCCACGGGGTTGCTAACTGTGAAGCCATAAAGATATTCATCATCTGCATGGCCATAGCGGCAATCGTGGTAGGCGTGAATTTTTCCACCTACAGGAGACCTGCTGGAAACACCCAGTACAACAACCAGCCTCGCCAGTAGCAAGCAGAGAATTTTCTCAGTCTAGCCGGCCCTCAGGCAGACAAGTTCTTTATGGGAGAGAAATCTCCTTCATATGTGCGAGAGGTATGACATATGTCATCCTCTCGCACCCACACTTTATTCTCCAGCCTCGAACGGGCTTTTTTTTGTTGCAAAAATTTACTGTTAAATGTCTGTTAAAAAGCGTTGATCTGCCTTTAACTGTCCACAAAACGGCAGTTGCTTTTGGGCCGGAAATGAGGTAAAATATCGCAATATATGGATATCAAAAATTTAATCGAAGAAGCTAAAAAAGAAATTGAAAAAGCCGGCGATCTGAACGAGATGGATATGGTCTTTCGCAAATATTTAGGCAAGACGGGGGCCATAAGAAATCAATTTTTGGAAATGAAAAATCTCACTTCCGAAGAACGCGGTATCGCAGGCCAGGAATTGAACTCCGCCAAGAACGAGATCGAAACCGCGATCAACGAAAAGATGAGCCTGCTCAGATCGGTTGAGCTCAACAAAAAAGAATCGGAGGTCGTCGATGTGACCCTGCCCGGCAAGAAATTTTCGGCAGGACATTTGCATCCGCTGACCCTGAACCGCCGCAGAATGGAGGAGATTTTTTCTTTAATGGGCTTTGAAGTTGCCGAAGGGCCGGAGATAGAAGATGAATGGCATAATTTTGACGCCTTGAACATCCTTCCCCAGCATCCGGCGCGCGATGCCCTTTCTTTGGGTAAAACTTTTTATCTGACTCTCGGCGGTCTTTTAAGAACCCACACTTCGCCGGTTCAGATACGCTTTATGGAGAGCCATCAGCCGCCGTTCAGGATCATTATTCCCGGCCGCGTTTACAGGGCTGAATCGACCGACTCTTCGCACGAAGTGCAATTTCATCAGATAGAGGGCCTTATGGTAGGCAAAGACGTTTCCGTTGCCAATTTCAAGGCTATATTCGCAAAATTTTTACAGGAATTTTTCGGCAAAGAGATGAAGATCAGATTAAGACCCAGCTATTTTCCGTTCACCGAACCGAGTTTTGAGGTGGATATGAGCTGCGCTATTTGCGGCGGCAAAGGATGTCCGGCCTGCAAGCAGTCCGGATGGGTCGAGTTTATGGGCGCCGGAATGGTCCACCCGAACGTTTTGAAGAATGGAGGATTGGACCCTAATGATTGGCAAGGTTTCGCTTTTGGAATGTCGCTCGATCGTTTGACGATGATGAAGCACAAGATAAACAATATCCGTTTGTTCCAGGGCAACGACCTGAGATTTTTAAAGCAATTCTAATTAGATATTAGAAGGTAGAAGGTCGATAGTCGTTTATGGCTAAGACTTATGAAAATCTAGAGATTTGGAAACAGGCTATAGAATTATCAGGGACGATATATCTGGCAACGAAAAATTTTCCAAGAGAAGAGGCCTACGGGCTGTCATTGCAGTTAAGAAGAGCTGTTGTATCCATATCGGCCAATATCGCCGAAGGGGCAGGGAGGGATTCAAAAAAAGAGTTTGTCAGATTCGTAAATATAGCGATAGGTTCTCTAAATGAGGTTGAAAGTTTGCTTTGGGTGGCGAGAGAAATAAAATATTTAAATGATCCAGATCTGCAAAAATTAAGAGTTAAAATAGATAAATTAGGCGGGTTATTGGGAGGTTTTAAAAAATATCTTAATAAGTAAAACGATTTTCGACCTTCGATCCTCGACACACAAATTATGTTATTTTCTTACAATTGGTTACAAGAATTTTTTCCTAAAAAATTGCCGGCTCCGGATAAATTATCCGAGCTTTTGACCATGCATTTTATGGAAGTGGAGGAGTTGGAAAAGAAAGGAAAGGACTGGGTTTTGAACATCGATGTCTTGCCCAGCCGCGGAGGGGATTGCCTGAACCATTTTGGCGCGGCCAAAGAATGCGGAGTTGTCACCGGCCTTAAGATCAAGCCGGAAGATTACGAAGTAAGGGAAAATCCTGAATTCAAAACAAAAAATTTCGTTAAGGTCCAAACCAATAACAAAGAGGACTGCCGCCGCTATACTACCCGCGCCATTGTCGGCGTAAGGGTTGGACCGACTCCTGATGATATAAAAGAAAAGCTTGAAGCGTGCGGTTTGCAATCGATAAACAACGTCGTGGACGCTACGAACTACGTGATGCTTGAAATGGGCCAGCCATTACATGCTTTTGATTACGATAAACTGGCTAAAGAAGGAAAACAGGCCAGCATTATCGTCCGCCGCGCCAAGAAAGGGGAAAAGATCTTGTCTCTGGACCAGAAGGAATATCAACTTAATGAAAGTGATTTGGTCATCGCGGATCCTGACGGCGCTTTGGCCATCGCCGGCATCAAGGGCGGACGTCGCGCCGAAATAGACGGAAACACCAAGACCATCATTTTGGAATCGGCCAATTTTGATCCGATATTGGTTAGAAAAACATCCGGCAGGCTTAATTTGAGAACAGACGCTTCTTGGAGATTCGAGCAGAACTTGGATCCCAATTTGGCCGATATCGCTCTTGAGCGCGTGACCAGCCTCATTCAGGAGCTGGCGGGCGGAGAGGTTTCCACGGGAATAGCCGATATCTATCCCAAGAAATTTTTGCAGAGAAAATTAAAATTAAGATTGGGTTACGTTAACAGTTTATTGGGCGTCGAGATCCCGGAGAAAAAAATGATATCCATTTTGCAGTCTCTGGGTTTTGGCGTTAAGGCAAGCGCAAAAGGACAGGTTGTCGTCACGATCCCGACCTGGCGCCAAGATGTTAATGTTGAAGCCGATCTGGTTGAGGAAATAGGCAGGGTCTACGGTTTGGAGAACATCAAACCGGTCATGCCGGTCTCCGCTTTGATCCCGGCCAAGCGCAATGAAAATATTTTTTGGGAAAATCTGGCAAAGAATGCCCTCAAAGAAGCGGCGTTCTTTGAAACTTATAATTATATCCTGCTCCCGAACGACCAAGCCCCGATATTCGGCTTTGATCCAAAAAGATTGGTAGAAATAAAAAATCCGGTCAATATCGATCAAAAATATTTAAGGCCGAGCCTCATTCCTTATTTGTTGGGGAATGTCAAAAATAACCAGCTGCTGCTCGACGAACAAGCGGCCAATAAAATGCCGGTCGGCATAAAAATATTCGAGCTTAGCAAAGTTTTTGAAACGGTCCAAAAGAAAGGGAAAGGGGAATACAAAGAGAGAAGAATGCTCGCCGGAATTATTGCCGGCGGGGAGAATGATTTTTCCGAGGCCAAGGGCATCATTGAATTCGTATTGAATAGCTTGGGCATCGACGATGTCTGGTTCGATAGTTATGAAGCCACTCCCGAGAACACCCGTTTTGAAATTTGGCATCCGAACATTTGCGCGGAAATAAAGTCGGGAGATACCGAACTCGGTTTTGTCGGCGAGATATCTCCTAAAATATTGAATGGAATGGGAGTAAGCCACAGAGCGGTCGCTTTTGACTTTGATTTCGATGAATTGCAGAAATATTGTACGGATATTTATCAGTACAGGCCGATCCCGAAATTTCCGGCCGCAGTGCGCGACCTGGCTCTTTTGGTGCCGTCCCGCACCAAGCTGGCCGATGTTCTGAACGTCATAGAAATAGCCGGCGGAGAATTGCTGGCGGACGTCAATTTGTTCGATCTGTACGAGGGAGAAAACTTGCCCCAGGGCAAAAAGAATTTTGCTTTTCGTTTGGTCTATCAGTCCCAGGACAGGACATTGGCCAGCCAGGAGATAGACGAATTACAGGAAAAAATAATCAAAGCTTTAGAATATAAACCCGAATGGGAGATCAGAAAGTGATCTATATTCAATAAATTTAAGAATTTACCACTATGGCAGATAAAAACAAAAAATCTTCCTATAATGCTGATAGCATAGAAATATTGGAAGGGTTGGAGCCGGTTCGCAAAAGGCCGGCAATGTATATCGGATCCACGGGACCCGATGGTTTGCATCACTTGATTTACGAAATAGTGGATAACGCTATAGATGAAGCTATTGCCGGGCATTGCAACAGGATCGATATCACTTTGCATCCGGGAGACAGGGTAGAGGTCAGGGATAACGGAAGAGGAATCCCTGTGGGCATCCATCCAAAGACAAAAAAATCTGCCTTGGAAACGGTCTTGACCACATTGCACGCCGGCGCCAAGTTTGAGAACAAAGCTTATCAGGTTTCAGGAGGTTTGCACGGTGTCGGCAGTTCCGTTGTCTGCGCCCTTTCCACTTATATGCGCGCGGAAGTTTGCGTCGATGGGGAAAGGCATATGCAGGAGTATAAATACGGAAAGCCTCAAGCCCCGGTCAAAAAAATAGCGAAATGCGCCGCCAGCGACAGGGGAACAACCATCATTTTTGACGCTGATCCGCAGATTTTTCACGAGATCAAATATAATCGCAACACTCTTCTTACTCATTTCCGCCAGCAAGCCTATCTTATCAAAGGCATCAAAATAAATTTTTCCGACCTTCGCGATCCGGACGATATTCTCGACTATCATTTTTATTTTGAAGGGGGGATCGCTTCTTACCTCAAGTATCTTATCAAAAGCAATACGGGCATCCATCCCAATTCTTTTTATGTCGGAGCCGAGAAGAACGAGATATTGGTTGAAGCCGCTTTTTGCTATACCGAAGATTTTGAATGCTCCGAGCACAGCTTTGCGAACAATATCTATAATATGGAGGGAGGAACCCATTTGACCGGTTTCAGGACCGCGTTGACCAGAGTGATCAACGATTACGCCAGGAAAGCAGGTTTCATAAAAGAAGCCGAGCAGAATTTGACCGGTGAAGATGTCAGGGAAGGATTGACCGCCGTGGTTTCGATCAAAATAAGAGAACCCCAGTTCGAGGGACAGACCAAAACCAAGCTGGGAAATTCCGAGGCCAGAACCGCTACTGAAAGCGTGGTTAATGAAGCTTTGGCCAAATTTTTTGAGGAATATCCTCAAGATGCCAAGCTGATCGTTGAAAAATGTACATTATCCGCCAAGGCGCGCCGCGCCGCCAGAGCTGCCAAGGAAACGGTTTTAAGAAAAGGCATTTTGGAAGGGTTGAGTTTGCCCGGCAAGCTGGCCGATTGCAGTTCGCGCAGAGCCGAGGATTGCGAAATATATTTGGTCGAGGGAGAGTCCGCCGGAGGTTCCAGCAGGCAGGCGCGCGACAGGAGATTTCAGGCCATTCTACCTTTGAAGGGAAAAATATTGAATGTGGAAAAGGTCCGTTTGGACAGGGCTTTGGATTCCAAAGAGATCAAGTCCCTTGTGATCGCTATGGGCACGGCCATCGCCGAAGATTTTAATATCGAAAAATTGAGATATCACAGGATCATTATAATGACCGATGCCGATTCCGACGGCAATCATATCAGAACTTTGCTTTTGACCCTTTTCTTCAGGTATTTCAAAGCAATGATAGAAAAAGGATATTTATACGTCGCCCAGCCGCCGCTGTATAAGATACAGGCAGGAAAAGAGATCAAATACGCTTTTGATGAAGAGGCTAAAGAGAAGATACTCAAGGCGCTTGGAAGCAGGCCGTCTTCCGTCCAGAGGTATAAAGGTCTTGGAGAAATGAACGCTTCCGAGCTTTGGGAAACGACCATGGACCCGAAAAAGAGAGTATTGCTTCAGGTCAAGATGGAAGATCCCGTAGCCGCAGACGCCGTTTTCGATATGTTGATGGGAAAGGAAGTACCCCCAAGGAAAAAGTTTATTCAACTTTACGCCAAGAAAGTAAGAAATTTGGATATATAGCGAATCAACATATCGAAAACCACAGGAGGGGACGGGAGGATTGGGTATCCTCCCGTATCGGAAAGATAGGAGCGCCAGCGACGCAAGAAACCGAAGGTGTCTTGAGAGCGAAGCGACGTTTTTGTATATGTTGATGGGAAAAGAGGTCCCGCCAAGGAAGAAATTCATCCAGCTATACGCAAAGAAGGTAAGAAATCTTGATATTTAGAGAAGGTCTGCCGCCGTTCACCGGCAACGGCCATAATCGGGTTTCAAATTGACATTCGGGCTTTATTTTGTTATTTTATTAGTAATAAATGAAATCCACGGACCAGTTCCAAGGGGCCGTGGTTGAGCGATCAAATAAGCGCGTTCCGCCTTTGAAAGCGCGGTACAAGCCTAAAAATAAGGCCGCAAGCCAAACAACTGTTATGAATCCAAATCCTTCCCCTAACAAAGCATCCTCTTTTTTAAAGGAGGTCAGAACAGAGGTCAAGAAAGTAAGCTGGCCGACCCGCCAGGAGGTTTTTAATTACACTCTTATTGTCATCGTTTCCTCGGTGGTCGTGGCTATGTTTTTGGGAGGGTTGGATATCGTTTTCCAAAAATCATTAAAGTACGTATTACAATACCTACCCAAGTAGAATAAATAAAATTATTTTTTATTATGGCAAGACAACAAATATCACAAGAAAGAAGATGGTATGTATTGCACACCTACTCCGGATACGAAGATGCTGTTACCAATAGCCTCAAACAAAGGATAGAGTCTTTCAGTATGGAAGATAAGATCTTCAACGTGATCGTTCCAAAAGAGCAAAAAATAAAGATCAAGAACGGAAAAAGAAAAACAGTCGAAGAAAAAATATATCCCGGATACGTTCTGGTGGAAATGATCGTAACCGACGATTCTTGGTACGTTGTCAGAAACACCCCGAATGTAACCGGATTTGTCGGCGCAGGCACGATGCCTATTCCTGTCTCGGAATTGGAGATCAGGGAATTGCAAAAGAGGACAGGACAGGAATCCCCCAAGTATAAGATCGAATTCAAGATGGGCGATGTGGTGAAGGTGACAGACGGTCCTTTCAAAGATTTCGACGGCAAGGTGTCCGAAGTGGACAGGGAAAGAGGCAAAGTGAAAGTCATGGTCAATATGTTCGGACGCGATACGCCGGTAGAGATAGATTCATTGCAGATCAAAAAGATATAAATTTGTAAAAATGATTCCAACAGTTTAAAAATAATTATTCTCAAAAATCAAGTCGCCAAAAGATCTTTTAAGATGATTTGGAATCTTGCTCTTGGGAAGCAAACAAAATGGCAAAGAAAATAAAGTCAGTCGTAAAAATTCAGATCAAGGCCGCCAAGGCCACTCCCGCTCCGCCTATCGGACCGTCGCTGGCCCCTCACGGGATTAACCTTGCCGATTTCTGCAAGCGCTTCAATGACGCGACCAGAGAGATGGGAGATTTCATTATCCCTGCCGAAATCACTGTTTACGAAGACCGCACTTACGAATTCATTCTTAAGCAGCCTCCGGTAGCCGATTTGCTGAAGAAAGCCGCAGGGATCGAAAAAGGATCCGGCAAGCCGAACGCTGTCAAATGCGGAAAGGTTACGAAAGACCAGGTGAGAAAGATCGCCGAGCAAAAAATGCCCGATCTGAACACCAAAAACATCGAAGCCGCGATGAGAATAGTGGAGGGAACCGCCCGCAGCCTCGGGCTGGAGGTGAAATAAAACCGAAACAAGATATTGGCAAGAGACCTGCAGAAATGCGGGTCTTTTTGTTAGAAATGAAAAGCGTAAAGCGAAAAACGCAAAACAACAATTTAAAATTCAAAATAATCTTTGACTCTCGTGCTTCCCGTCAAAGAAGCCGGAAGCACAAACCGGCTTGTTTTTTGTTTTTCATTTTTGTTGTTTTTAGTTTTACACTTTACGCTTTGCGTTTAAAAAATGGGATTTGCCGCCACATGCAGAAAGTTTGTAATTCCACGGAACGCAATAGCCGGCTGGACATACGCCGAGAAACCGGCACAACTGCCGCCGTCCAAAGAACCAGTTTTTATGGTCCGAGAAATGGCGTTCACTCTAGTTTTTTAGTATAATTAATTATCATGCCGAGACCGTTGCGCATAACAATTCCCAATATCTTTTACTTAATAGCGAGAGGAAAGGATCAGGCCTTTTTGTATAAATTTAATTCATATGAAAAATCATGAAAAAAGATAATCCGCAATCGCAGATCGTCATTTACCAGACCGAAGACGGCCAAGCAAAGGTTAATGTTCGTTTTGAAAATGAAACCGCATGGCTTACGCGGGACCAAATAGCGGATCTTTTTGAAAAGTCAAAATCTGCCATTAATGAACATATACAGAATGTTTATGGCGAAAAAGAGCTTATTTCGGGGCAAACCATGAGAAAATTCGGAAATTCCGAATTTTCTACCAAGCCAACCAATTACTACAATCTTGATGTGATTATTTCCGTTGGTTACCGCATAAAATCTCAAAGAGGCACCCAATTCCGCATATGGGCGACTGCGCGGCTTAGAGATTATATAATCAAGGGTTTTATTAATGCAATAAAAGTCCATTGGGCTATTGTAAAAAAGAGGAAGGCCAAGAAATGGCGGCTGGCCCTGCTACCTCTAACTGTTGGATAAATAAGGTTAATTTGGGATAATAACGCGCAAAATTATGGATACCATTAAAGAATGTTTCGATATTATTTTGAAAGGCGGCAAAAATGATAGCCGATTGGCCGCGCGCCAGGTAAGGAAATTGCTTTATGGCGCGCGAAGCGGCAAGGATATTTATCAAGACATTGAAGATGCCATCAATAAAGCTCCCCGAGAATACGCAAAAATTTTGGAAGAATGGAGGCAGGAAAATTTTGTGACGGCGATTTCAGTCATTTATTTTTTGCATGGCAAAGAAGAAAATCCTGATTTTCTATTCCCTTGGCTTTTCCAATTATTGCAGCATCCCGGCGGCGTTATCCGCTACGCAGCCGTCAGAATGTTTGAAAATGAGATCGGGCCTTTAACTGTTCATCTTCGTTGTCCGGATTATAAGCAGAGCAAATTAAAATCCGAGCGATCCGATAGGATTTTGCAAGACCTTTTTTCAAGTTTGAGCGGATTGTTAACGATTCTTTGGAAGCCGGAATATAATAAATTCAAATATATTGCTTCTTTGCCGGCAAGCCCATACAAGTCGGTGCAAATGGTTTTGGCCGAGATAGAAGAATCTTGCGGGCAAGAGTATTTTGGCCGCCTGTTTTAGCTAAGAAACAAAGATTGGATAATATACCTGTGCATATTCCGGCCTGTGGATTGCGCGTATATTGTTTCCCCTTAAATATATTTGTATAATCAAACCAATATGAAAATCTCTCAACTTTTCAATTCCTCTCTCTCTCTCTCTCGGTTTCAGCCTTTGGCGGAAATTGAAATCCAAGCGTAAAAACTCCGAAGCCTTCACGCTCATCGAACTCTTGGTGGTCGTCGCCATCATTGGCATTCTTTCTGCTATGAT
>JBAZHV010000018.1:0-21219 GCA_041652155.1 Minisyncoccota bacterium | reverse complement strand
ATCATAGCAGAAAGAATGCCAATGATGGCGACGACCACCAAGAGTTCGATGAGCGTGAAGGCTTCGGAGTTTTTACGCTTGGATTTCAATTTCCGCCAAAGGCTGAAACCGAGAGAGAGAGAGAGAGAGAGAGAGGAATTGAAAAGTTGAGAGATTTTCATATTGGTTTGATTATACAAAGAAGATGGGGAAATGACAATTAAAACAATCCACAGATGCCATGCGCCCCCGCGCAGAAACTAGACCCCTTGAAAGATGGAGACGCCTATGCAGATGATGGTATCCCTCTGTTAAAAAGTTTTTCAAAGAGATCTCAAATATTTGTTTATGTTGCTTAAATGCTCCTGGTAGGTCTTGGCGCAGTGGATCGCGCCGCTGGAATCGTGCAGATAATATAAATAATCGTTTTCCTGCGGAAGCAAAACCGCGTTCAAAGCCGCGATCCCCGGATCGCAGATAGGCGCAACGGGCAAGCCTTTTCTTAAATAAGTATTATAGCCGGAATCGACCGATTTATCGGCCGATGAGATTTGCGGCCACCAATCTTTTGATGTGCCCAGCTGATACTGGAGAGCCGCATCGATATCCAGTTTCATATCCAAACCCAGCCGGTTTAAAATTATTCCGGCCACCAGAGGCATCTCCCTGGCGTTGCGGGATTCTCTCTGGACCAATGAAGCGAGGGTAACGACCTCTTCGAGGGAAAGCCCTCCGCTGTATTTCTCGAACTGATCGCTGAATTCCTCGTTAAATTGATCGGACAT
Source organism: Minisyncoccota bacterium (assembly GCA_041652155.1). GTDB lineage: Bacteria > Patescibacteriota > Minisyncoccia > Minisyncoccales > JAQTVQ01 > CAIMDX01. Next base: position 20,455 of record JBAZHV010000018.1, on the reverse strand, counting down.
TATCCCGGATATCTCTTTTCCGCTCAAACCGGCATCCAGCAAATAAGTTTCCGGGAAAACGTATCCTTCTTTTGAACTGTCCAAAAATTCCTGTCTTCGCCGGTCGTCCCAGCCCAGTTCCTTTTGCAAAATGTCGGCCGATTCCTCTTTTCTCAATCCTTCCGGCAGTGTAACCCATTTTTGGACCGGAGGGGCGGCTAATATTTCGGCCAAAGAAATGGCGGACATCCCTTTGGATATATAATATCCTCCCGGAACGATCTTCCCCCCTCCTCCTTCCTGTTTCAAAGCCCACCTGAAAGCTTCTTCATTTTTTATAAATCCTTTTTTGGCTAGCTGTCCGATGATCTCGGCCTCCGAGAAATTTTTTGACACGACGAACAGCTCCTTGGGAGCCCTTAATTGCATCGGTAAAACTTGCCAAACGGCATATAAAAATACCGCCAAAACGGCTGCCAAAAACAAAATAAAAATTGTCAGAAAACTTTTTTTCATCCGCAATGTTCAAATAATCAAATCTCGAAAGATCAGATCGCAAAAAATTAAAAAGTATAAAAAGCTACGGCCACCATTATTCCCAAAATAAATCCGACAAAAGCCTCGACGCGGGTGTGTCCTATGAGCTCTTTCAAACGATCAAATTGCAATCCTTTGTTCGCATAAACATCGTCGATGATCTGGTTCAGAGCCGCGGCCTGTTTGCCGGCCTCAAGACGAAGGGTAAAGGCATCATAAACGACGATCACCGCCAAAGCGGCCGCGATAGCGAAGTACCCGGAATCGAAACCGAAATTAAGTCCACAGGAGGTGGCCAATGCCGCGACCGTAGCCGAATGAGAACTGGGAAATCCTCCGGTGGTCACAAATTTCTTCAAGGTCTTTTTGGAAAAACCTTCGTTAAAAGAACCGATCACTTTTATAAGCTGGGCGGAGAACCACCCCGTAAAACCAGCCATAAAAGGCTGATTGGCTAATAGTTGTTGCCAAAAATCCATAGGTTATTTGGATTAAAAAATTATTCGTACCTTAATGCTTCTATCGGATTAAGACTGGCGGCTTTGCGCGCCGGATAAATGCCGAACACCAAGCCGATAACCGTAGCCACGACAAACGACGTTACTATCGCATTCAACGGAAGGTCAAATTTCCAAACAATGCTCAACGATAAACTCAAAACCACGCTGGCCAAATAAGAGAAGATTATTCCCATTATTATCCCTATCACCCCGCCGAACAAAGTCAGCATCAACGATTCTATCAAAAATTGCTTCAATATGTCCGATCTCCGTGCCCCCACCGCTTTTCTCAAACCGATCTCCCTGGTTCGCTCCGTTACGGAAACAAGCATAATGTTCATGATCCCGATACCGCCCACCAGTAAAGCAATGGCCGCCACGCTGGATAAGAAGAGAGTGAAGATGCTTGTTACCGTAGTCATAATTTCCGCTGTTTCTTTTTGGCTGACAACTTTAAAATCATCTTTAGCCGGATCTTTCTCCGGATTGTCGATATTATGCCTTTCCCTGATGGTAGAACGCATACTTTCCACCGCTTCATCAACCCTGTTTTCATCGGCCGCTTGGACGAGGATCTGGTTCAGATAATCTTTGCCCAGCAAAACCTTCTGGGCGGTAGTTACCGGAAAGTAAATGACCTCGTCCAAATTCATAAACATCTGCATTCCCTGTTCCTGCATCACTCCGACCACCCTGAAATTATTATTTTTCAGCCTGATGGTCTTTCCGATAGGATTTTCGGAGCCGAAAAGATCTTCTTTCACTTTATATCCCAGCACCGCGACCCTGCTCATCGATTTCACATCTTCAAAAGTGAACTCGTTCCCGATATATATATCTGCTTTTTGTATCTGAAAAATAGTTGGAGTGGTCCCCAGAAAAGTAACCTTTTTATTGTTTCCCTGATAAACAGCCCTGTCCACGCCCATGACCAAAGGTGCCGCCCTGGCAACCAATGGGTCTTTTTCTATCGCCAGCTCGTCTTCATATTTCAAAGTTTTGATCTCCATTTCTTCGAACATCGACTGCATACCCTGGCCGCTTTCCATTCTTTTTGACCATGCTCCCGGTTCTATAAAAATATTGTTCGATCCCAAGGAAGCGAACTGGCCCATGATCAAAGCCTGGGCGCCGTTGCCTATCGAAACCACGGTAACCACGGCCGAAATGCCGATGACGATGCCCAGCATTGTCAAAGCCGAACGAGTTTTGTTGGCCTTAAGGCTTTTGTATGAAGTTTTAACAGCTTCCAGAATTTTCATTTTATCAAACCGTTTTTAGCTGATCTTCGATCCGTCACTTTCTGGTCGGAAATAATTCTTCCGTCCTGCAGTTGGATTATTCTCTGCGCCATTTCCGCGGTGTATTTTTCATGGGTCACCAAAATAACAGTGTGGCCTTCTTCGTTAAGCTTTTGCAATATCTCCAAAACGTTCTGGCCCGAGACGCTGTCCAGATTGCCGGTAGGTTCGTCGGCAAAGATCACCGGCGGATGGTTTATCAAAGCTCTGGCTATCGCCACCCTCTGCTGTTCTCCTCCGGACAATTGGTTTGGGAAATTTCTGATCTTGTTGGCCAAGCCAACGCTCTCAAGAGCTTTTTTTACCATTTCTTCTCCCTTCTTCTCCGAGATGCCGCTGTAAGTAAGGGGGAGTTTTACGTTGTCAAAAATGGAAGTACGAGCCAAAAGATTGAACGATTGGAAAACAAACCCCATTTTTTTATTGCGCAAGCGGGCCAGCTCGTCATCGGTCATAAGGCTGGCATCTTTTCCCTCAAAGCTATAAGTGCCGGAAGTAGGCCTGTCCAGAAGGCCCAAGATATGCATCAAAGTGGATTTGCCGCAACCGGATTGGCCTACGACGGCCACGAATTCTCCCTCGTTTATGTCAAAAGAAACTCCTTTTAAAACGTTGGTTGAAACGAATTCGTTGCAGTATTCTTTTTTTAGATCTCTAATTTCAATTAGCATGTAGCAAGGCCGCTATTCGAAGGTCGAAAGTCGAGCGTCGAGTGTCGCGACGACATTCTATTCTCTATCCTCGACGTTCAAGGTCGCTATTCTCCTTTTATAAAGGTTACGGCTTTTTCTCCTTCTTTCAATCCCGAGATTATTTCCACTTCTCCCTGCACTCCCTTTATCCCTGTCTGCACTTCCGATTCTCTTATTTTGTTATCGCTCTCCAAAACCTTAACGAACTTCTTGCCGTCTTTTTCATAGATAGCTCTTTGAGGAACGGACAGAGCGCCCTCTTTGTAAGCGGTGACTATCGACACGTTGGCGGTCATGCCGGTCCTTATCTTCTCGCTGCCCTCCGACAAGCTTATTTTCGTTCTGTAATAAACCACACTGGCGATGTCCGTTTGAACGGAATCTATTCCTATGACGTTTCCGGAGAATTGTTCGCTGGTGAAAGCGTCCAGATCGATCCTGCAGGCATCCCCCAATTTTACTTTGCCGATATCAACTTCCGGTATATCAACTTCCACCAAAAACGGATCATTCGGGATAAGGGTCACCACCTCCTGGCTTAAAACCTGTTCTCCTTCCCTTTTGCCGATCTTCCCTATCTTGCCGGCAACCGGAGCTTTTATCGCGGAATCGTCTATCTGCGTTCTCAACAGGCCGACCTGGGCCTGGGCTTGAGTTACCTGGGCGTTAGCCAGGTCAATGTCTTCCTGGCGGGGCGCGGCCACCAATTTGTTCAGGTTCTCTTTAGCGACCTTCAATTGCCCCTCCGCGGCGGCAACCGCGGCCAAAGCGGTATTGTTCCTTGATTGATTGCTGGCTTTGGTCGAAGCTATGGCTCCTTGAGCCGATGTGACGGATGCCAAAGCGGTGCTGATATAAGTTCTGTGGCCGTCCAAAGACGTTCTCTGCGCGGCGGTGGCGTTGGAACGAACTTCCCATAGTTCGCTTATCCTGGTCAGAGAACTGCGAGTTGTTTCCAACGCCGATTTCGACTGCACGATCGCATCGTCTATCTTTTGAGATCCGCCATCGGCTTTCGCTTGGGTCAAAGAATTTTTTTCGCTTTGATAAGCCTGCGATATTTTATCTTTTTCCGCTCTCACTGCCTCGACATCCCGGCTGTCGGAAGCATAGATACTCTGGTCCACAAAAACCTGGGCATTGTATATTTTAAGGTCGGCGTCGGTCAGCGTGTTCAAGTAATCCCTATAAAGGTTGTCCAACGTTACGTCCAAAAGATCTTTGCCGTCATTGTAACTCTGCAGGGCGGAATTGTAAGAAGTTTGAGCATTGTCCAAAGCCGTTTGATACAGCTGGATATCTTCGGCTCTCGCTCCGGCTACCAGCTTGTTAAGATTGACCTGGGCTGTTTTAAGCTGGGCTTGAGCGGACTGAAGCTGAAGGGATAATTGGCTGGTGTTCAATTCCGCCAATTTTTCTCCGGCTTCCACTCCCTGGCCCTCGCTGACATAGATATTTTTTATTTGTCCGGCGGTCCTGAAGCTCAAGCTTATTTCGTCGCCCTTTTTTACCGTACCGGAAACAGAAACTTCCTGGCTGATATTTGTTTTTTTGACCTCTTCGCAGCTTATATCCTGCCCTTTTTTGGCGAAAACAATTTGCCAGATTATTGCCGAAACGATCAATAGGGCTGCGGCCGAAATGGCGAGTGTTTGTTTGTTCATAATTAGGGAAATATTGAAATCTTTATGTTTCTAATTCTATACGATTTAAATGCCTATGTAAACAAAGGTTTTTCTTTTATAAGGCGCCCGTATTTGACTTTTCCCCCTCCTTAATTCATAATGAATGAAACTCTTAAAGTCGTATCGCATATTGCTCCCAAATGGGCACTAAGTAAGGCGGCAAAAAGAGAAAGGTCGTTTTAATCTAAAGTAAATTTATTTTCAAAAAACATGTCATTTGGAGGAGACAATAGAAATTACGACAACGGTCCCCGCAGGAGCTTTACCCCGCGCCCTATGATAAAGGGTGAATGGAAATGTTCCGAATGCGGAGCGATCATCACCGAGATGCCTTTTCAACCAGACCCAGAGAGACCGATTTTCTGCAGAGAATGCTGGAGAAAAAAGAGAGCCGAAAGGCCATCCCGCTTCTAATTTCATACTTAGAAACAAAAATCCCGCGAAAGCGGGGTTTTTGTTTGGGCCAAGATCGAATTCCCTCCCGCAGAGATTAGATCTCTGCGGGAAATTCTGCAGAGATATAATTCTGCAGAGATCTAATCTCTGCAGAAAATAAAGGTGCTCCTGCTGCGTGACTTTTAAAATATTTCGTGGTATATATTTAAAACTCTTTTAAATAGTCCTCCTTCCATTTCTTACTGTCTGTTTCGATAAACAGGCTCTGGAAACTATGGCGGGCAAAAATATGACAAGTGGAGATTCATATATGATAATCGAGAAAAAAATAAAGACTTATCGCTCCATAGCTATTACGCTGGCGATAATTGCCACGATCGTTTCCTTTATTGTCGTCGCCCAAGCCTTAGATAGCCTTGGAGCAAGGTGTCAATAAAACAAAAAGCCCTGTTGGTTTACAACAGGGCTTTTAAAATTCAAAAAACTAAATTTTCTTCGCTCCTTTCAAAACTCCCCAAGCCAAGGCCGCCCCGATCATTGCGGTTATCAGTTGCGGATAGCTTAACATCGAAGCCGCCGCCATCGCCGCTTGTTTTTGGGGGATCAAACCGACGACAAGCTGGCTGGAACCGAACAGGAAAATAAATTTGGCCAAACCGGCGGATATCGCGGCCAGCCAGTAACTCTTTTTTCTCAACGCATAGAACACGGCTACCAATATCGCGTTGCTCAACATAATGAAAGGAATGGCCGGAGCCAGAACCGCCGGCAAGAGCCCGGTTGACATCGCGACAACGCTCGGAACCATCGCTATGAAAAGCGCGGCGGCGGAGCCTGTCAAAATAGCGGCCAAAAACAGGGTGGCATTCACTATCGGACCGGTAACGTATTGCGAATGGAAAAGCGGAACGACGATGGCCAAAGCCATCAATAACGAAAATTGGACGGAGACCAGAGACCTTTCCGATAAAGCTGATATTTTTATTTTGTTCATATGCTTTGTTTGGAATCTTTAAGAGTTCTTATTTCGCCTTTCGCCTTTTTATTGTAAGAAGTGTGGCATATCTTATGGATCGTTTCGGGGTTGTTCAAAAATTCGTCATAGACCTTCAAAACGTCTGAATTTTTATGGGCCAATCTTAAAGTTTTATCGCGATCTATCTGATAAAGAGCTTCCGCTCGCTGTTTTCTTATTTCCGGACTGGTCGGTATCGGTTGTCCTCCGCCGCCGATACAGCCGCCTGGACAAGCCATCACCTCGACCGCGTCGTAAGCCTTGGGATTCTCGGCCAATTCGTCGAGTATTTTTTTTGCATTTCCCAAACCGTTAACAGCGGCTACCCTTATTTTTTTGCCTTCGATCTCGATCTCGGCTTTTTTAATTCCCTGCATTCCCCTCACCTGCTCAAAATCGAGCTTCTCCAGATCTTTATTGGTCAATTTGTAATAAGCGGTTCTCAATGCCGATTCAACGACCCCGCCGCTGGCTCCATAAATGACGCCCGCCCCCGAAGGCTCTCCCCACGGAGAATCGGCGGGTTGCGGCTGGATGTCTTTTAAATTGATGCCTTTCTTCCTAAAAAGATACGCCAGCTCGCGGGTGGTCAAAACGTAATCGACCGGCCTCAAACCGTCGATCTCCAATTCCTTCCTCTGTATCTCATACTTTTTCGCGGTACAAGGCATTATCGAAACGACAATGACATCTTTGGGATCTATCTTTTCTTTTTGCGCCCAATAATTCTTGACCAGCCCGCCCATAATAATATGAGGAGAGCGAGTCGTGGCAAAATGGCCTATGAGATCGGGATAATTAAATTCCAAGTATTTCACCCAAGCCGGACAGCACGAAGAGAAGCAAGGGCCTGTTCCGTTCTTAACGTGCTCAACCAATTCTCCGGCCTCTTCGATGGTAGTGAAATCGGCCGCAACGCTGGTGTCGAAAACTTTATCGGCGCCCAAAGCTTTCAACCCGGCCACCAGCTGGCCGGTCATGACAGAACCCGCCGGCAGGCCGAAAGACTCGCCGATAGAAGCTCTGATGGCCGGAGCGAATTGGAATACTTTTATTTTCCCTTCTTGCTTCAAAGGAACCTCCACCCCTTCGAACTCTCCCGCGGCTTCGATCGCTCCTACCGGACAATGCACAATGCATTGCCCGCAATAAACGCAATCGCGGTTCGGTTCTACCGAAGGCCCTATTTCCAGATCATGGCCGCTTCCTTTAACCTCAAGAAAATTGACCGTCTGATCGGCGCAAGCCTCGACGCAGTTGCGGCAATCAATGCATTTGGTCTGATCAAAAACTATCGTGCCGAACTGATAAACATTACGGACGGACTTGCGGTCCAAAAATCTTTTGATGTTGATCTTATATTTGCGCGCCAGCATCAGCAAACGGCAGCTCATTCCTCTGTTGCAATCGTCGCATTCCTCGACATGCTGGGCAAAGATCAATTCCAAATTGATCTTTCTTGCTCTGGCGATCTTTTCCGATTCGCTTATGACTTCCATTCCTCCTTTTACTTGGACGCGGCAAGACGGCACCAGCCCTCTCTCGCCTTTTATTTCCACCAAACACAAACGGCAGTTAGCCTTGATCTTCAGATCCGGATGGTAGCACAAAGCAGGAATATTTATGCCGTTCTCTTTGGCGGCCTGCAAAACCGTCTTTCCTTCAAATGTCTCTATCTCTTTTTGATCGATGAATATCTTGATCTTATTTTCCATAGATTTTGTTTAAGTAACCATAAAAAGGCACGGCCGCTCCCCGTCCTAACGGGCACAAGCTGGTTTCGGCCAAAACAAATAAAATATCTTCGACTAGCGCTCTGTCGAATTCATCATTTTTAAAAATTTCATTCAAACGATAAGTTCCCTCGCGGCAAGGCACGCACTGGCCGCAGCTCTGTTCCATAAAAAAACGCGCCCATTGCCTCATGATCTCGAGAGGGTCGATCGCTCTGTTATAAACGGTGATCGATCCGGCTCCGCCAACGGGAACGTCCAGTTCGGCAGAGGTCAATATCTCTCCGCTCATTCCTCCTCCCGCTTGGACAAAAAAATCAAAATCGGGCCAATTGCCTGTCTTTTCCAAAACCTGTTTGACAGTCAAATTTTCCGGCAACGCAAAGACTCCTTTGTTCTTCGCTTCTCCTCCCAAAGTGTAGAAACGATCCGCTTGATAATCTCCCTCCGCTATTTTGGCAACCTGATAAAATGTCTCTACATTATTTATCAAAGTCGGATATCCCCATAACCCCGCCTGGGTCGGGAAAGGAGGCTTTAGCCTGGGCATTGTTTCTTTACCCTCGATAACATTGAGCAAAGTGCTTTCTTCGCCGCAGATATAACCATGAGGTTTTTTGAACAGAACGATGGGAAGATCGCCTATGGCCGCCTTTAACTTGCCCTCCAAAGCCGGAAAATAATCAGGGTTGAGATAAATATAGGCCTGCTCGCCGCCAATTTCCTTGAGCGCGATCTCCATCCCTTTGATAACTTTTGCGGGGTAATTATCCAGAAGGAAATAATCTTTTAAAACGCCGGGTTCTCCTTCCGAAGCGTTACATACGACATATTTCTTTTCCGCCTGCGCGTTTTTAACGGCTTCCCATTTCAAACCGGTAGGGAAACCGGCTCCGCCCTTTCCCTTCAAACCCGACTGTTTCAGCTGTTCTATGATCATAAGTTTTGAAAATTTATTTTATCTTGCGTCCGGCGCGATAGCCTGTTTTAAATACAGTTTCTCTCAAAATGTTTTTACAATTTAAATATCTCCGAAGCCTCTACCGGGAAAAGACTTGGCCATCAGATCTCCGGCCTGGCCAATCGACAAGCTTAGATCGTTTGCCGCTTTTTGCAAGGCCTCCTTCCTCTCTTTTTGGAGGGCTTTGATCTCTTCTTCCGCGTTCTTGATCGCCTCATTTCCCGAATAAAAACCATCTTTGACGGTTTTCAGATCGCTCAACAATCTCTGGCGCGCCGCTTCGGGATCGGAATTTTCCGCACATTTGTCTTTGGCCCGCCCGAAAGAAACCCTTATCCCTATTTTATAATCCACCAGCGACTGGTCTACCGTTATTTTACGGCTATTTAATATTTTCTCCAAACCTTTGCGCTGGCCGGCTATCGCCTTATCGACTGCCGAGCGAAAAACAAGGATCGCGCCGTCTGCCATTTTTTTAAGATCGGACACAGCCTGCTTTTCCTCCCCGCTCTTTGCCTCCGCCTCAAGCTTGGAATAAAATTCTTTTATTTTCATATCCTGATCTTTTCTGCTGTCGGACAGCTCTTTGTCTCTTTGCTCCCGCGACATATTTATCTTGTTCACCGATCTCGCCCGTTCCTGCGCCAGATAAAATTCCGAACCGGCCGTTTTTTGCTCCACCCCGGAATACTCCCGGTCCAGGCTTTGGCAAAAGTTTGCGGATGATCCGCTGCCATCAGCCGATTTGCCGGCGTCTCTTATCTGTATCTCATCGGAATCCATTAAAAAAATATCGGAGTCTTCCTCGTCTGCGATATCTTGATCGGCTTTCGCCTCTTCTAAAATATTTTCTATTTTCGAAATTCCGCCCAAAACGGTCCTTTCTCGGAATATCTGGAAGCAAACGATTATCACCGTTAAAAACGCGGCTGCGATCAAGACCGCCCGAATTTTCTTATTCAATTTCATATCAATATCAAAAAATTATCTTTGGCCGGCCTGCTAGGGCTGGAATAAAGAATCCGGCTTGAATTGCACGCTTTCCACTCCGGCGAATTGCTTGGCTGTTTTTTCTATCTGCGCCCAAAGCAATCCCGCCCGGCACGAACCGCCTCCGGTTTTGTTCAGTTCATCGTTGAACTCCAAGGTCAGAACGCCGCTGGCCAAATTCGCCCCCCTCAAAGAAAAACCCTGCAAAGGAAACTCCGTTTTAAAACCGGCTGACTTCTCTTCCTCGGTAAGCTTCCCTTCCAACAAAAGATTTATCGCGTCTTGGACGGGCGTTTCGGTCCGGCTGATTTCCCTCTCCACCGGCAGAACAGCGTCCCTGCTGCAACCGATGTTCAAGTCCAAATCCTTGTCTTTTTGCTGATTATAGTAATAAAGATCGATCTCTTCGGCCTTTTGCGAATGCGTCTTGAAATCAGAAAAAATAACAGAAACCGATATTTTATTTTGGCCGCCGCCGTCCTTGGCCGAACTCTCGAATATTTCCACAATCCCTTTCGGCGATGACGGAATTTCATAAAGGACCTCTGCCGTAAAAGGACAAAGCTTGTCCATACAGCCGGCGGCGTTAACCGAGGTATCTGCCAAGATATTTCCGGTTTCGTCCTTTATCCTGATCCGCGTATTGGTTTCAAAAAAATTGGACTTGCCCGAAACGGTCACGGGACTGGTTATTTTTTGGCTTGGCGCGGGACTGTCAACTTCCAAATGATCGTTTTTTAAAATTGCCCGGGCTTCCGGCTGGACGTTTCCGTTTCCGATGTTGGTCCAGCCATTGTTCGGCCCTGCCGAAAACAAACCGTTCCCGCTTAAAAACACCCCTCCCGCGGCCGCCGCAAAAAGCACCAAAACTGTTAAAATGATCTTATTCTTTTTTGACATAAGCCAATGATTTAAAATTATATTGAATTGCCGATCTATTCTCCGGGAATGTTCACCTCGATGATCTTACCGGGCTCGCGAAAACCCTTGATTATTCTTATCCTCCCCTCCGGCACTCCGAAATGTCCGGCCAAAACCCTGATGACCCCTTTATTGGCCTGGCCCATCACCGGCTTCTCTTTGATCCTGACCTCGAAACTGTCCTTGCTCTTCTCTATTATTTCTTCTTCTCTGGCGCAAGGAAAAACTTTGACCTTAATAAGCATTTTCATCGCGTTATTTTATGCCTTTGGCCGATGTCTTCCATCTGCCTCTTAAAAATTCCAAGTCTATGAAATATTTTTCCACTTTGGCGTCTGGAAACTTAGCCAAAACGATCTTTTTGGCATCTTCCAATATTTGCTTGTAATAAGACAGTTCTTCTTTTTTATCTTTAAAGTTGGCCATGCCCCCGAAAGCTCCGCAATCGTGATGAGCGGTCAAGGCGACTGTCTTCGAGCTATGGAGATTCCTTGATATCTCTATCTGCTTGAGAAAAAAATCTTTCGTTCCTCCTTCCAGCAGCCCCTTCACGGAGCCGGCGGTATAGAACATATCATAGGTTTTATATTTTTTTTGAAAATATTTTTCGCAGTCCGGATGCAAACGCCAATCGATACAATTAAAAACTATCGCTTTGCAAGAATGAACCGGATGTTTTTGAATCTTTTTTGCCATATATTTTTTATTTTAATATTTATAAACCTGTAATTTAAGGATTGAGCTGCCAGACGGAAAAATTAAGCAAAGCCGCGAAACTTACCCATAGGATATAAGGGACCAACAGATAAGCGGCTCTCTTGGATATTCTTTTGAAAAAATAAATATTAGCGGCGATTGCCAGCCAAAGAATGACTATTTCTCCGAAAGCCAGCCCCAAAAGTCTTGACCCAAAAAACAAATAGGACCAGACCGCGTTGAGGACCAGCTGAATGCTGTACACCGTCAGCGCCAGATCAACAGCTCTTTCCTTGCCTTCCCGTTCCTTCCAGATCATCCATCCCGACAGAGCTATCAATAGATATAATATCGTCCAAACGGGGGCGAACAGCCAATTGGGAGGATTGAAAAACGGCTTGGCCAAATCGGGATACCAAGTTGTGACCGCTCCCAAAGCGGGAAACGCGCCAAGGAACTGGATGGCTTCAACGATGGCGATAAAAACGAAAAGGCTTATTTTTTGTTTTATTTCCTGCATATTTTTATAAGCTAAAATTATTTAGAATAATTTAACTCTATCCATTTGACCGCCACTGTGTTGGAATTTTCTTCCTGCGTTCCTTCCACTCTCACCCTTTGCCCTATCTCCAGCCTGTCGGGAGAGCATGGATTTTCTCCGGGGATGAAAACGCAAGGGTTGTTCTCATCGAAAACCAAAACCGCTTCGATGGCCGGCTTGCCCGGCTCCTCATAGACCAGGACCCATCCGTCTTTATTTTTATCGGGGCTGTTATTGGCCAGATTTCCAATTTTATTGAAATCAACGGCTATTCCTTCTTCGCATTTTTCTTCCCAAGGCCTAAGGCATTTTTGCTTGGCCTGGCACCAGGAATAGCCCGCTCCAATCAGACATCCGTGAGCATCGGTATCTCCGCCTATCAGGTTATAAGTTTGATTGACCGTTTCGGATATTTCTTTCTGTATCTGGTTGAAATAATAAAGTTCTACGGCGGTGAAAATAATAAACGCCCCTCCGACGATAAGCAGAACAAAAGACGGTATTTTCCGGTTTAATGTTTCTCTAATGCTCATAATGATTAAAACTGTTTTTATTTTATTATTATCTTTACGCTACATTATACTATAAAAATGCGGTCCTTCCCACAAAAGAAGGACCGCGAGACGTTTTTCCTGCCTGGGTTCGGCCGTTTCCCTATCTTTTAGACAAGGATGTAAAAATAACGTAAACAGCCGACAGCCCCACCAGATCGTAAACGACTTTGCTTAGGACGCTTCCCTGGCCGAAAAGCATCGCAACCAGATCAATGCCGAAAAAACCGACCATTCCCCAATTCAAACCTCCGACGATCACCAGCAATAAAGCTATTTTTTCCAGTATGTTCATACTTTTTAGGTTAAAATTAATTGTTGCTTTTTCTTTTTGAATATAAAAAAGAAAAAAAATAATTATTAATTCGACCTTTGGCTTTTGTTGTCGCGAACCTCGAAAGTCTTGGAAAATATCAGATCTTGGCAGAACGATTTTTGTATTTTTATTATACCATGCCGGCGGAAAGGCTGCATAGGGTCCTACATCCGCATCCGGCTTTTTTGCCATTGCGCCAAAAGACCGCCCCGCGGGCGGTCTTTTTGAGGTACGTAATATTTTCCTCCAAGATCAATCTTCCATCCAGGCAAGAACCATGGCGTCCGGACCGGAAACAACGCCAATGACATCATTGGCCAAGCTCAAAAAAGATATCTCCGCGTTCTTGAAATCCCTCTCTATCATCTCTTTCAGCCTTTTCGCTCCCGAAAGATCGTCTCCGTGGACAATAGCCGCTTTAATTCTTACTCCCTGCGTTTTTTTCTTTTCGATCTCGCTTTTAAGCTGGCCGAAAAGAACATTGGGAAAATCTTTTGTATTGCTTTTTATTCCCGCAGGAGACAGCTTTCCTTTCTTTATCGTTAGAAGAGGCCTCAAGCCGGACCTGGCCATTCTGTTCAAAATAACGGCGGCCAAATGGGATATCCGGCCGCTGGCTTCTATCCATTTATAATCCTTCATGATCGTAAAGAACTGTATGCGCCTTAAGGCTTCTTTCATTCCGCCCAATATCTCCGCCGTATTCTTCCCTTGCTCGATCAGCTCCTCGGCCTTCAAAACCGCCAGACCCTGTCCGCCGCTGATGGTAAAAGAATCTATGTTGGAGACCCTGATCTGTTCCTCGGGCTTCAAAAAACTTTTAGCCTGCAGAGCCGAATTGTAACTGCCGGAAAATTTAGAGCTTAAGCTTATGCAAATGACTTCTTTGAACTCGGCCAGCTGCCTCCTGTATTGGTCCAAATAATCTTTAGGGCTGGGCTGGGAAGTTTTCCCGAAACTTTTCACTCCCCGCTTCTCGGCCTCCCTCATCCTCTGGAAAGTATTCTCTCCTGGCAAAGATTCGACTTCCGGCCAATCCAATTTGACCGGCGCGATCGCGATCCGGTATTTTTCTATTATATCCGGCGGCAGGTCCGCCGTTGATTCCGTAATAATGCCTATCTCTTGCATAATATTGGTATCAATTTACTGTTTAGGTTTGTCCAGTTTATCCAGCCCTATAACCTTGACTCCGTAATAAACGACCAAGGCAATGACCAAAAAATCTATCGAGACCGAAAGGAAATCGCCCCACATTATTTTGGCCGGACCGATGTTCAAAGAGGCAGTCTTAAGCTCTCCCACTCTGCCCAGAACTATCCCAAGCAATGGGTTGATAATGTCGGTGACAATGGCTGAAACCAATTTGGAAACAGCCCCGCCAAGGATGAACCCGACGGCCAAGCCGACCACGCCCTGTCTGCGAATGAAATCAACAAAATCATTTATCATATTTAACCGAATATTTAAATTATTATCTTGTTTGACGGTATTTTACCACAAAACGCCAAACAAAAAATACCCCGCTCCGGCCGGCCGCGGATGACATTTTTCAGCCGGTGCTTATATGATATGATCGGTCTATGCCCATTATATTTTCAAAAAAAATCAGCGGTTTGGTTTTTCTTTGCGTTTTTGCCGTCTTTTTGGCAATTTGCGCGGCATGGATATACTCTGTTCAGAACAAAGGATCGAACGAAAACCAAACAGCCGGCTCCAAGCAAAAACTACCTGGCGATCCGGCAAACAGCTCGACGGAAAACGAAAATGATCCGGACAATGCCGCCGAAGAAACTCAACCGATAGGCGCGCGAACCGGATCATCCGGCCCGGGCGCGGATGCGGCGGCGGGCGCGGACAAAGAGCTGAAAGAACAGATCGGACAGATGCTCATTGCCGGATTCCGCGGAACAAAGATCGATAAAAATTCAGCCATCGCCAAACAAGTCAAAGATCTTAATTTGGGAGGGGTTATTCTTTTCGATTACGATAACCCTTCGAAAAGCTACCCGCGGAATATAACCGGTCCCGGCCAAACCGAAAAATTGATAAAAGATCTTCAAAGTTTTTCGGCGGTTCCTTTATTCGTATCTGTCGATGCGGAAGGAGGGCTGGTCAACAGGCTGAAAGAAAAATACGGCTTCATTTCCTTCCCGAGCCCCGAGGATATGGGAAAGCTTAACGATCTTGCCAAAACTCAAGCGACAGGCAAGGAGCTTGGAGCCCAGCTTAAAGGGCTGGGATTCAATCTGGACTTCGCTCCCCCGGCCGACGTGAACGTCAACCCAGACAACCCGATCATCGGAAAGCTCGGCAGATCTTTTTCCAGCGATCCCCAGATCGTCGCCTCGCAGGCCATAGCTTTTATAAAAGGACTGCGCGAAAATAATATCATTACGGCCATCAAACATTTTCCCGGCCACGGCAGTTCGCAAAGCGACAGCCATCTCGGCCTCGTGGACGTGACCAAAACCTACCAGCAAAAAGAACTTATTCCCTTTGAAACGATCATCGGACAAAACCAGGCGGATATGGTGATGACCGCGCACATCATCAACGCGAACATCGATCCTCAATATCCGGCGACCCTCTCGCCTCTTTTCCTGCAAAATATTTTAAGAAACCAACTGGGCTTTAAGGGCGTGATAGTCTCCGACGATATGCAGATGGGAGCCATAGCGAAGAACTACGGATTCGAGGACGCGCTTATCAGATCGATCAACGCGGGATGCGATCTGCTCATCTTATCCAACAATAACGACACATACGACGGGAATATCGCGGCCAAAGCGAGAGACGCGATCTTCCAAGCCGTAAAGGACGGGAAAATATCCGAAGAAAGGATCAGCGGATCTTACGACCGCATCACGGAGATCAAAAAGAAATTCGGAATTATAAATTGATCTTTCTCCTAAATAAAAAATGCCGAAGGATAAACCTCCGGCATTTTTATTTCCATATTCTTAAAGATCAATCGCCGATGCGCTCGAATCGCGGCATTTTCTTTTCGCCGATCTCCACGTCTTGGATGAACATTTCAAGCGGCCTCGTCCACAGCTCTTTCTCCCCGTAAAGGGCGCGATAAACCACCATATCTTCAAGCGTTTCGCTGTGCTTGGCCAGCCCGATCGCTTCATATTCTTTTCCTTTATAGTGCCTGTATTTTCCCGTCTGAAACATATTAAAGATCATTTATCGGCGCGTATATTTCGGTTAAAGCCTCTCTCATTCCCGCTATCTTCGGGTCGTTAAGATAAGCTTCCCTCATCGGGCCGATTATTTCTTTTTCATTGGCTTTGGCCCAAGCAATAAGTTTGATATAAGATGATCCGCACTCGCTGTAAAGCCCCCTGTGGATCATCTTAGCCATTGCCCCTCCCGGAAGTTCATAACATTTGATATGGTCGGATTCTTCTATCCTTTGGGCTATAGGCACAACCACTTCGATATCCGCGTTATTAAGATTGTCCGCATCCGGCGCCAGCCTGCGGTCTTGATCATGGCAAATAAAGATCGGCGAGCCCACCATCGCGGCGTCTTTGCTGAAAGCGTATTGGCACAGAGCTCCGATCATATCCGTTATCTCGGAATAGCTTCCTCTTCTGCGCATGCCCAAGACTAATTTGGTCCTCAGGTCCGTGATCTTTATTTCTTCCATAGTTCTGTAGTTTCAACCCGCAAAAATAAACAACGGGCGGATCGCTTCCAGCGCCGGATAATGGCAAAGGAAATTTTTTATCTAAGCTGATATTATTTTATCAGAAAACAGCAACGAACATCATATCGTCTCTGTGGATAACCGGTTGCTCCTATATCCGAGGCTTTTTAAAAAACAACGACGGCACAACGGTTTGTAAATATAAGTTCCATCTTCGGGAATGACCGAAGGCAAACCTTCGAGCACCGGCTCGCCATTTTTATAGACCTGGGTATAAACCGCGTCCGGCGTTTTACACGCTTCGCAAACCGCCCGTTTGTATTCGACCTCTTTGGGCCCCATGGAAAGAAGCCTTTTTATTATCGGAAACATCTCTCCTTTGTAGTCCGTGTCCAAACCGGAAGCGACAACCTTAACCCCTTTTTTCAGCAATTTTTCCAAAATATCGGCATCGCTCTCCGCGAACATATGGACCTCGTCTATCCCCACGACTTTTAAATTTCCCTCCAAAGCTTCGCGCAGATCAGTTGCTTTTTCAGCCTGCAAAAATACGCCGTTACGGGACCAGACGCTTTGGTCCCTGACATTTTTAGCGGACTGAAAAACCTTGAAAGGAATGTCCGCATATTGCAAAGGCATAAAATAGCTTATCAGCTCGAACGACTTGCCGCTTTTCATCGGCCCGAGTATCAAAATAAGTTCCATGAATTTATGATTCGAAAGTCGATCGTCGAAGATCGATCGTCGATTAATTATCATCCCAGCTCGCCCGGCCGTCGCCGGTTATCGGAATGGCCGGGCCTAAAAATTTAGGTTTTGATCCCAAGGCCACATCCAGCCAGGCTTTGTCTCTGGCAAGCATTTCTCTGGCCTGAACCGCGGCGGTATTGCCGTAGAGATGCTTGTCGGCTGAAATTCCATAAGCTTCGATGCCCAAACTTTTGGCGATATAAACGGCTCGCGGCAAATGAAAATCCTGCGTCGAAATTATCAGAGATCTGATCAAAAAAACATCGCGGGCGCGATACATGCTGTCGTAAGTGTCGAAGCCGGCATGGTCCAAAAATATATCCTCCGCCGGCACGCCCTCGTCCAAAAGATAATTTTTAACGGCGTTGGCCTCGTCGTATTCCTCGCGGCCGTGATCGCCGCTCACCAAAATTTTTTTGGCCTTGCCGGCTCGATAAATTTCCAGCGCCGTATCCGCCCGATCTTTGAGCATATCGCTCATCCTGCCGTTTTCATAAACCTTGGCGCCCAAAACCATGACCGCTTCGGCCCCTTCGGGCACCTGATCAACATTTTTGTAAATGCTGTTCTTGCAAGCATTCTCGACAACAATACTGGCCAAGCCGGCCAAAAAAATAAGAAGAAAGAAGGCCGCTGTTCCCCAAAAAAATAATTTCTTTATCAAGGGCCATTTTCCCTTTAGCGCAAAAAACATCTGATATGTCCGATCTTATTTATTATAATTGCACGCGCTTCCCCACAATCCTTTCTCGCCTTCCCTAGCCTGTTTTTCCAACAAGGCGAAGTCGTCCATATATTCGAACGGCTGGTAGGGGTAATAAAGCGCGAAACCCTGGCTTATCAGCTGGGCATTTATGGAACCCTGCCGGTCCGGCAAGAAAACATATCTCAACAAACGGCCGTATTTATCTTTGTCGGGAACCGCCGGGTCGGAAACAAGTTTTACTTCTTTCCCCTCCAACAGCTGTTTGGTGTTCTGCGAAGCCTCCGGCCCGAAACATTCTTCTTTCTCATAAGGGCTCGCGACCTCCGGCGTGTCTATCCCGATCAAGCGGACGCTCTCTTCCCATCCGTTCTTTTTTACTCTAACCGTGTCGCCGTCGATGACCTCGACCACCTCATAAACATCTTCCAACCCCGGACCTTTTACGGCGTGGAATAATTGATCCTGTCCTGCCGCTTGAGGGTCCGGGTACATCGAACTCAAACACGCATAATAGCAACCGATACTGATAAGGAAAAACATCAAGACCAAGATCAGGAGCCTGCTCGATTTTACTTCTAAAGACAACATTTTGGTTTAATAAAAATTCCTTTCCTTTTCCTCTTTTTATACCTTATCTAATATTCTAATATATGGCGGCAAAAAAACAAACCGGCAAAAAAGAGGCTTTGGGCCTCTTTTTTGAATGGTCGCGAATGTTATTCGGCCTTAATGAATTTAACGATTCTGTCTTTGAAGCGGTAGTACAGATAGCCTACCAGTAGCAAAATACAGCCAAGAGTGATGAAAGATATGAAGCGGTAGAAGTCGTTCAAGCTGGCGGTATCGAACAAGAAGACCTTGAGGATGACCAGGCAGAACAAAGCTATCGCCAGAAACCTTTCCCTGTTGGCTTTTCTAAA
Organism: Minisyncoccota bacterium; assembly: GCA_041652155.1. Classification (GTDB taxonomy): domain Bacteria; phylum Patescibacteriota; class Minisyncoccia; order Minisyncoccales; family JAQTVQ01; genus CAIMDX01. The sequence goes on along the minus strand of JBAZHV010000018.1, from coordinate 1,607 downwards.
CAAGCCGATAACGAACAGTCCGATGGCATAGAGGGCCCAAGCAACGGAAAGATAAGTGTTCTTCAGATTCTCGATATTGGTTGACTGAACGGACGAAATTTTGCGTCCGAGATTGTATATCTGCTGGTTGAAATAAGCGATTATTTCCGTGCTTATCAAGAACAGCATCAGGAAATTGGAAGCAAGGAACGAAACCAAACCGACGGCCTTTTTTTCTTCCTGTCCGACCCGTTCCCCTGATCTGTCCAGCAAAGAAGAGAAAAGCCTTATCTCTCCGGCAGCGCACAAAAGTATCAAGAATCTTAAATTTAAAATAGGATCATAATTTTTCAGGTCCTTTATTCCGTCAAAGAAGACCAAACGCAAGAACGAAAAGAAGAAAGCAATGTAAGCTACTATCCTCAACGCCCGATCTTTAAGCGCGATCCCCAGCCAGCCGATGAAAAATCCGCCGACGGCCCAGACCAGGCCGAGCCATATATGGTCAAAAAAATCCCACACTTCAAAACTCGATATGAAAAGAAGAACGATCGCCGCTTGAGCCGCAAGAAGGGAAAAACCGAACGAAGAATCGTCCTGATCGGTAATGTTATTTTTGTACCGCCTGTAAAGATAAGCGCCGAAAGACAGCAACCCTATAGCGGCCAAAAATATGAAAAAACGGATGTTTATGATCGGAGAGCTTCCCTCGTCCAAACGCGTCTCGAACATAAACAAACGGAGGACGGAGAGGAAGAACGCGGCATGTCCCAAAAGCCTGGTCGAGAGGAACTTCATCTTAAATCCCAGGAATATCAAAGCCAATCCTTCGGCGCACCAGCTTATGGTTATCCAAGACTCATGGAATTGGACAGGGACGGCTATTATGGCCAAAACACAGCCGATAGACAAAAGGAATTGCTGAAAAAGTTTTGAGATCTTTTCGGAAAAGTTCTTGGAAGCGAGGAATGATAAAAGATAAAAAGCGGCCAAAGAAAAGACGAACGATCCGGTCCAATCAGGGTAAACTTTGTCTATCGCCGCATAGCTGACCAGAAAGTAAAAAACCGGATTGGCGGCCGCTATCGCCAGATCAAGCCCGCCCTGATCGTCCTTCCTGTTCGTATTTTGCACAAGAGAGATCGCAAAGAAGATCAAGAAAAAGATCGTTGCGTATATTTCAGCAACCGGAAATTGAGAAACGGGCTGGCCGATGAAAACGCCGAGAAACCAATAGAGATAGACGAAGACCGTGCCTATAAAACTCTCCAAGATCAAAGGTTTCCAAAGTTTCTTTGAAGCGATCAGGAAGGTGCCGATATTGAGAAGGATCAGATACAAGAAAAGAATATGGGGATTTCCGGAACCGTTTGGAAGTATTAGAGGAGTGATCAAGCCTCCGAACAAGGTCATTCCAGCCAAAATGATGGAGTCCCATCTCAACGACAGCATAACGCCGGCGAAAGTGACCAGCGTCATTGCCAAGAAAGCCAAAGGATAGCTGATCAAATGATAAAAATTAAAAGCGGCATAGATCGATACGTATAAAGCTCCCAGCCCGCCGCCGGTCAATGCCTGGCCGTAAGCCGGAAATTTTTTCCTGGTCGCTTCTCCTATGCCCAGCAGGA
>JBAZHV010000017.1:0-21983 GCA_041652155.1 Minisyncoccota bacterium | reverse complement strand
GAGCGGCCTAACCGGCCGCTCTTTTTTTATCTAAAAAAACGTAGTAAACTTATAGCATGTTAAACCTCTACAACACTCTTACCCGGCAGAAAGAAGAATTCAAGCCGATCAAACCCGGCGAAGTTGGATTGTACACCTGCGGGCCTACTGTTTATTGGTTCGCCCATATCGGCAACATGAGAGCCTACCTCTTTGAAGAAATGCTGAAACGCGTTTTGCAGTATAACGGATATAAGGTAAAGCACGTCATGAACCTGACCGATGTCGGACACTTGACTTCCGACGAAGACACCGGCGAAGACAAGCTGGAAAAAGGCGCGCGCCGCGACAACAAAACCGTCTGGGAAGTGGCTGACTTCTACGCCCAGGCTTTCAAACGCGATCTTAATCTTTTAAATTTTCAAAATCCCGATATCTGGATAAAAGCCACCGATACCGTTAAGGAACAGATCGAGTTGATAGAAAAGCTCGAAGAAAAAGGCTTTGCCTATATCATAGGAGACGGCGTTTATTTCGATACTTCCAAACTGCCGACTTACGGCAAGCTTTGGCCGAACAAAAAAATGGATATGAAAGCCGGAGCGCGCGTGGAAATGGCCGAAGGAAAAAAGAATCTGACCGATTTCGCTCTTTGGAAATTTTCACCAAAAGAGGGGCCGAAAAGACAAATGGAGTGGGAATCTCCTTGGGGCGTCGGATTCCCCGGCTGGCACACCGAATGCGTAGTCATGTCTATCGAAAATTTAGGCATTCCTTTTGATATCCATTGCGGCGGCATCGACCATATTTTGATACATCATACCAATGAAATCGCCCAAGCCGAAGCGGCCTATGGCAAGGATATGTGCAATTACTGGATGCACGGAGAATTTTTGACTTTAAAAAACGATGAAAAAATGGCTAAATCCGCCGGCACTGTCGTGCTGGTCGAAGACATAATTAAAAGAGGAATGAATCCTCTGGCCTACCGCTATCTTATCCTGACCGCCCATTACAGAAAAAAAGTAGAATTCTCTTGGGAGGCTTTGCAGGCGGCGCAGACCGGGCTGGACAACCTCTACGAAAAAGTTCTGGAATTCAAAAACGCTCCGGCCGAACCGATCTACAGCCAAAAGGCCAAAGACTCCCAACAAAAATTCCTCGACGCGATCAACGACGATCTGAACATGCCGCAAGCCCTGGCCGCGGCCTGGGAAGTTGTTAAAGATAAAGAATTGTCCAAAGGCGAAAAGTACGCTCTCCTGACAGACTTCGACAAAGTGTTTGGCTTGGACCTCGACAAAGTCGAAACCAAAAAAGAAGAGGAGGTCCCGGAAGAGATAAAGAAGCTGGTAGATTTGAGAGGCCAAGCCCGCCAACAAAAAAACTGGGCCGAATCCGACAGGATCAGAGACCAGATCAAAACCCTAGGCTACGAAGTGGAAGACACCCCCCAAGGCCAAAAGGCCAAAAAACTTTGAGATAAAATTGCACAGGTGTCACCTGTGCAATTTTGAATCTCTAGAACGAAAAAACACCTTTTTTGGAGGTGTTTTGGATTTAAAATATGCAGACCTTTAGACGCATTGCTCGATCACTTTTCTTAGCGACGCAACGCTCATGGCGGTGCCAAATGCTTTGATGGTGTTGCTCCCGCCGTTCAATACGCCGACGACCGGCAGATCAAGTCTTGCCTTGAAAAGCAACGATAAATCGACATTGCCGCTTTCTTTCCCTCGGACATAAATAATCGCCCTGCTCCTGGAGCTTACTCCCGGAAGGAAAACATTCGACAATACTAACTGGCCCTGATCAACATATTCTTTGATCTTTTCACAAATTTCCTTATTTGCGCGCACTTCTTTTTTCCCTTTCTTTCCTGCGTTAAACTCAATAATTTTTATTGTCATATATAAAAAATTAGAGAAACAGATTAGGAGATACAAATGCGACCTTTTTGAAAGAAACAAAATACCCTTTAACGGGCACACGTTATCCATATTTACAACAATTACCATTTCCTGTCAAACCAGCTCAACTAAAAACCCATATAACCAAAGCGTTCTCCCTAAAAACTGTGGATAACTTTGCACAGGTCCGACCTGTGTAAAATAAAACATAAATCATTGGAACTTAAAACCCTTCTTAGAAGAAGGGTTTTATCTCCGGTGCCGGCACGTTAAAAGATATGTATCCTTTCAACGCCAGCATCCTGCTGTACAGGGACTTGAGCGCTCCGATGTTCTTAAGCCTCGCTTCATCGATCTTTCCGGAAGGATCCAAATCCAGCCCGAGATAAAAATCTCTTATCTCGGTTACCGCCAGCCACGCGTAAAGCGAAGCCAAACAGCTGGAAGAACAACAGATAATGCTTTTTACCAGGTCCGTTTGGATATTCTTAATGCCTTCGTCTGTCATATCGTATTCGCTTTCCAATCTTTCGCCATTCTTATCGAATGCGATAAATTTCGAACCGGACAATCTCCAATCCGTTTCCCCGTCTTTCAAAGAATATGAGGGAAAATCAAATTCGGCCAATGCGGTTTTAAAAACAAGAGGGGTCTTTCCCTCTTCGGAATTTAAAAACCTTAGCGTCTTTGAACTATTTTCCCTGAGCTTCTGGTCCAGCTTGGACCCGGCCAAACGAGCCAGATGATCGACGGCATCCTTAACCGATCCTTTATTGCGCGGGTCTACCAACAATTCGCTTTCAATTATTGTTGAATAGATGCCTTTCGCCGCATGCACCCTGAAAGAGTACGCGCGAGATTCGCCCATAAAGAAAAGGGGCAATTCGACATTTTTTTCGAATTTCAGATAATCGGACAAAACTGCTTTCTCGATGAGATCAAATCCTCTGCAGATGATTGTATTCATATTTAAAATAGCTGTTAAACCTTGATTAGGGCTTAACAGCATTAGCGGCTAACCCTAAATAGGCTTATAGGCAAAAGATAAAATAAATCCAAGCGGCAGTCAACGCGCAGCCGTCCACAAAGCCGGCAACCCGAAAAATACCGGTGAAATTATACACAGCCTATGCACATTTAGGGCCCGACAGCCCGAAATCAACAGCTTTACGCCCTGCTTTCATCTTGTTATATTATAACCAATGAACGCAAACGGAACATCCGCGAATACGGAACCAAGGGAAAAGATGCCTCCTCAAGACATCGAAGCCGAGAAAAGCCTTCTCGGTTCTTTAATGATCGATAAAGAAGCTGTATACAAAGTGGCTGATTTTTTGAGGGCTGACGATTTCTACAAAAGGATCCATAAAGATATCTACCAAACAATGGAAGACCTTTTTACCAAAGGAGACCCCATAGATCTGATATCTTTATCGGCAGCTCTGAAAGGCAAAGGTTTTTTGGAAGACATAGGCGGCACAGCCTATCTGGCTGAACTTATTAATATCGTCCCGACCGCCAGCCACGTTGTTTCTTACGGCCGCATTGTCCAACAAAAAAGAATACTGCGCGACCTTATAACCATCGGGCAGGACATAACCTTGAGCGGATATAACGAAAAAGAAGAGACCGACGACCTTTTGGACCAGGCCGAAAAAAAGGTTTTTTCCATTACTCAAAAAAGTTTGACCCAAAGTTTTTCGCCGATCAAAAACTGTTTGAACGACGCTTTTGAAAGGATAGACCGCATTTCCAAGAACCAAGGCAAATTAAGAGGCGTGGCAACCGGGTTCAAAGACTTGGACAATATGCTTGCCGGCCTGCAAAAATCAGACCTGATAATTTTGGCCGCCAGGCCGTCCATGGGTAAATCCAGCTTGGCAATGGATATCGCGAAAAACGTAGCTGTCAATGAAAAACAGCCGGTCGGCATCTTTTCTCTGGAAATGTCGAAAGACCAGCTTGTCGATCGTATGATCGCCTCGCACGCCAATCTTGATCTTTGGCGATTAAGAACCGGGCGGCTGTCATCAGAAGGAGAAGACAATGATTTCACCCGCATCCAGTACGCCATGGGAGCTCTCTCCAGCGCTCCGATATACATTGACGATGTTTCGTTCACTAATGTGATGCAAATGCGCGCCATGGCCCGCAGACTGCAATCCGACAAGGGCTTGGGTTTGCTTATCGTCGACTACTTGCAATTGATCGATCCCCGCAACAGCATGGCCAGCCCGGTCCAGCAGATGGCCGAGATCTCCCGCGCTTTGAAAGGCCTTGCCCGCGAGCTGGATATCCCGGTATTGGCTCTTTCCCAGCTGTCGCGCGCGGTCGAATCCCGCATCCCGCAGATCCCCCGCCTTGCCGACTTGCGCGATTCCGGTGCCATTGAGCAAGATGCCGACGTTGTTTTGTTCATCTACCGCGAGGACCGCTACAGGCCCGATACTTCCCGCAAAGGCATTGCCGATATCATCATCGCCAAGCACCGCAACGGCCCGGTCGGCAAAGTCGAACTCTACTTCGACGAGCAGCGCGCCAGCTTCAGGAACCTCGATAACCATTACCAATCCGCGCCTCCAGCCGAAACGGAAGATATGTTCTAAAACAAAACTGCACCGAACCGGTGCAGTTTTAATGTGCAAAAGCTGGCGGTCAAGCCAGCTTTTATTTTTTTGAAAAATTAATTTTTACCGAGTGGCAAGCCACTCGGCAGGATTCTTTATTTTCCCGAATTTTCCTTTCGGAATAAACAAAGAATCTATCATTTTCCCTTCCTTCTTTTTAGAAAGAAAAGAAAATATTTTTTTTAATAACTTTTTCATTTTTATAAAATTGGTAAAAGAACTGTTCTCGGCTGGTAAGGCCGAGCAAGCCCGGTTACCAATCAATTTATTGAATAAATATATACCATTAAGGCCATTTTGTCAAAACAAAAAGATTAAAACACAGGTCTTCGCGAGGGCCGGAAGTTTACACGGGTCGGACCTGTACGCCGCCAGGTCCGACCCGTGTAAACTTCACGCGATCGGGGTAGGTCAATACTGTTTTTGAAATTTTTGTAAAAAAAGAGGGAGGGGTATCAAAGTCATTGCCATTGGCAAGCTCTGAACCTCTCCCATAGATATGAACCGAAACGATGTTCGGTCCCTGTGAAGCTGAATGATCCCATCCAGCCATAAGCTAGAACCAGTTGATCAAACTTTTGAAAATATGAAGGTTCCCCTTCTTATTTACAACATACTTCACTATTTGACGCCCTCTCTGCGTCTTACCGTTTCTCTTGCGAGAAACGATCTTTTCTTTTGTCATTAACATCCTTTTGTCGTCAGGCGTATTTGGTTGGCCCAACGATTTTTTAAAGAAACACTTTCACTTTCGATATTAATATTATACAATCTTTAGCATATCCTGTCAAGGACTGCGGGTAACAGCTCAATAGCTTGGGAACGTTTGCTCCCCTTCCCTGTAAGCCAAACAAAAAAAGCCGAAGATCGGCTTGTTTCTCTGTAAAGCTTTAAAAACAAAAGGCTTCCGCCGGCAGAAGATCCACGGAAGCCAAGGATGAGGGTCCGTCCCTACTTTTTAGGGACAGCACATTTGCAAGTTTTTGGCTTGCCGCCAGGAACCTTGCGGCCCTTCTTCTTTTCTTTCTTTTTCATATATTCTTTAATCAATAGATCCATTCATAGAGCATGCTAAGCAGGGGTTTCGACCGCTGAATAAGCTTTGGATATTCAGTTCCCCTGCCGATCAAAGTTTGAAAACCAAATTTCAGGCCTTGATCGGCAAGAGAACATCCTTTTGAACGAACAATATATTTATATCGGCTTAACGGGATGATGTCAACAACTAAAAGCACCCTTTTAGAAAGGGTGCTTAGAAACTTGCTTTGATAAAAGTTAGGCTTTGATCTCGGCTATTTCCACTTCGGTGAACAGCTGTCTGTGGCCGGTCTTTACGTGGAATCTTTTCTTGGCTTTATAGTCGAATTTGATAGTTTTTTTGGCTTTGCCCTGGTCTAAAACCTTGGCAGTAACTTTGGCTCCTTTTAAGAAAGGCATACCGATCTCAATCTTATCGTCTTTCTGGACCAACAAAACTTCGTCAAAATCGATCATTGAACCGATCTCCTGTTCTATTTTTTCTATTTTTATTTTCTTTCCGGGCTCAACAATGTATTGTTTCCCGCCGGTTTTGATAACAGCTAACATAATCTGGATAAATTAAGGTTTTTATATAACAAACTATAACTTTAATATACTAAACTATTTCAAGAAAAAAATCAAATACAAACCCGAAAATACGGGCTTGCTCCCCTGTAAAGCTCATTCTATCAGCGGCTTCTCTACGCTCCCCGCTTCGAGCGGCGGACGGTCTTCCCCGGATATTTTGATGACGTCTTTGTCGATCTTGGCAAACTCCTTATGGGCGGAGTTATAGGCAACAACCGCGGTTCCAAGGTGTCCTCCCAGCTTTTTCATATACTCGTCGTAAGCCAGCAAATGCCGGCCCAGCTGTTCCACCCTCTTGCGGATCTCTTTGGCCGACTCTTCGATCTGCATGGCTCTCAACCCCTGCATTATCGTCTGCAAATAAACGTAAAAAGAAGTCGGGGAAACGATGTGCACTTTTTTCTCTCTGATGGCATAATCTATCAGATCGCGAGTATTGCTTTTTACAGCTCCGATCTTGTTCACCAGCAGATCATAGTATATCGCTTCGGCCGGAATAAACATAAAAGCAAAATCAAGCGTTCCTTCGTTGGGCCGGACATATTTGGCCGTTTCGTCGATCCTGTTCTTCAAGTCTTGGCAGAATATTTTTTCCAGTTCTTCTTTTTTTTGAGGATCCTTTTCTTGGCATACCCTGTTGTAATTTTCCAATGAAAATTTGGAATCGATGGGTACTATCTTGTCTTTCAAAATTATCGCGGCATCGACAATCTGCCCGTCCTTGAATTTATACTGCATTTTGTACTGGCTGGGACTGAAAACATTTTTCAAAAGCTCCTCCAAATAATATTCTCCCAGTATCCCCCTTTGCTTGGTATTTTTTAAAACATCTTCCAGCGATTGCAGCTGTTCGGCGAAACCGACAACTTGCTTGTTGGTATTGTCCAACTCGGTCAATTTCTTGGTCACGTCCTGGATTATTTTGGCGCTTTGCCCGAACTGCTCCTGGATAGCCTTGGTGGACTCGGACAATTTGCTGTCCAAAACCTGATTGAGCTGATGGATCTGCTGCTGGAGCATTATCACCGCGCTATTATCTTCTTTCTTTTCGGGCGCTTTCCTTAACAGTAAAAAAATCAGGACAACCAGCCCCGCCGTGATCAGAGTAAAGAAAAAAATAGTAAGCCCATCCATTGATATTAAGATTACTATCAACAGACCGGAAAAGCAAACCCCGCCAAAACGAAACTGGCAAAGGCCCGGCCTTTGCCAGTTTCGTCAGCCCTCTTGTCGAAAAGCAAGCTACGGGAGGCGCCGTAATGCCCGCCTTCGCTCTTGCTAGAGCTACGGCGTGGTGAAACAAAAACACCCCTTGAAAGGGTGCTTTTTTACTCAAGGCTTGAGGCGATTCTCCTAGACGGATCCGGGAGGTCGATCCTTGAACCTTGATCTTGATATTAATATCATAACACAAAGATAATATGTTGTCAATAGGCAAGCTTGCTATTTTATGTCCAAGCTTCCTAATAATATATACGGGCGAAAGCTGTGCTTTGGCTCATTTCCACAACATACCCCTATCCGACCTTTAATAACTACATTTAATTTTGTATAAATAAGGTATGGAAAAGAGAAACGAAGAAAAAACATTTGAGCAGATATTTGATATTTTAGCGTCGGGCAGCCGAAGCGAAATTAAAGAAGCTAAAAAAACAATAGAAAAGATATGGAGGAAAGATCATAGAAAATTTGGGAAAGCGAAAAAATTAATTTTTAGGACCATTAAAAAATTTGACGATATTAAAGACGCGAAGCATAAAACGGCGGTTATTGCCGGAATGAGTTTGTTTGTCCTCGCTTTGGCCGATGATCATTTTGACGAATTAAAAAATTTTATTGTCGCGAACCTCCAAAATAGAGACGGGCGTATACGCGAAGCCGCGAGAAAAACGGGCAGCTGGCTGTATATCTCCCTTTCCGACCGCGCGGAACCGTTTGTTTACCCGAAGGGAACACCCCTGACCGAAAAACAGCTGGACGAACAAAAAATCGCAGTGAAGCAATACGTCGGCTTTGTCGCCGAACTTGAAACGCTGATCGAACGCTACGACGATGAAAACAATAGCGCTGAATATGTCGATGAGATGAAACCGTCGGTAAATAAAAGCCTGCAAATGATATGGCACAGACTCACAGAATCTCCGGCGTACCGCAGGATCAGCGAACAATCCCGCCCGATCCCTGTTGGAATATTCACAAAAAGAAAAGAAGTGGAAAGCGAGATCGAAGACCTGCTCGAAAAGATCGGAAGCAATTTTTCTCTGGAAGATATCAAGCAAGCCGTCTATGAAGAAGACGACAATAAATGCCTGGCAGAAATAGTCTCTATGTTCGACAAAGGACAAAAGATAGATGAACTTAATAAAATTTTAGAGATCGTCAACGACGCCTGGAACTATTTTCCGCATAAAATAATCAACGGCCTTTGTCCTATGGAAAAGCTAATGGAGCGAGAAGAAGCTCAAAACGGACCAAACGAAACATTCCATTTCTAAATCCAGCCCAGTTGGACTTGGGCGAAAAGAATAGAGGACGGCTATCTCTTGTCCGTACGATCCAAAATTTTGAATCCGTCTGCTACGGCTTCGCAAAGAAAATCCTCTAGCTGGCTATAGTCCTCTTTAGCCTGGGCCTTATAAAGATATGTATAATAAAGCTGTTTTTGCTGCTGGCGGATTATTGCAGGGGCGAAATTCGCGTTGAGCAGCATTGCATTCATAAGCAGCCGGCCGACCCGGCCGTTTCCGTCGGAAAAAGGATGTATCTGCTCAAATCTGCCGTGAACGCTGGCGGACAGAGCAATAATATCTTTAGACCTTTCAGCAGCTAAAGCCATCGCCTCTTTTATCAATTTCGGGACGCTCATATAATTTGCGGTCAGCAAATTGGCGCCAACGATCCTAACGACATGGTTGCGGTAAACGCCGGCATTTGGGTGAACGCCGTTCATAAGAATACCGTGGAGCTTGATTGCCAATCCCTCGTCTATTTTTTCTTTTTTGGCAATATGGCCAAACAAATAATTTAAAGCCGTCTGGTGATTTTTTGCTTCCAAATGCTCGGTCAAACTTTTATTGGACAGGGCGGCATTGTCAAAAATGATCGCCGCTGTGTCCGGTTCGGTAAGAGTACTGCCTTCGATGCTGTTGCTGTGGTAAGTAAGTTTTAAAATGAATTGATCCCGGATATCCGGGTTGTTTAAAATTTCAGAGATAACGCTTTTGTGCTCTTTGGATTTTTTCTGCAATGCTTGCTTTTTAGCAGTAAGCTGATCAGACGGGATTATCTTCCGCCCGGTTACTTCCAGAAAAAGCTCATCTATGGCAGCTTGCATTTTCGGCCTGGGGTTGGATTTTCCGGTCCGCCAGTTATTGAAAGCAACAAAAGACACGCCAAACCTTTCGGCCAGTTTGGTTTGGGTTAAGCCCAGCATCTTTTGAATAATTTCCAGTTTTTGGCGAGTGTTCATGAGAGCAAAACTTTTTTATATCTAATATTCATATATTAACAAACTTTATAAAATTAGTCAAAATAAAGAAACTTTATAAAGTTTAAACCGACTAACTACCCTCAACGCAAAACAATCAAAAGCCTTTCCTTCACGAAAAGCTTATATATAGCAATGCAAGCATTTATAGAAACAAGACTTCTGCCAACTTTCCACCCCAAACAAAAAGCGACCCTAGGAAGGGTGCTTTTTGATAAAGAAGTTCTGGGCGAGATCTCCAGACAAATCCGGAAAACCGTTTCCCAAAGCTTCAGTTTCAATATTAATACTATACCACAATGACCATATTCTGTCAAGGGTTGGATAATGCCGACCAAAACCAAAACGGGTCCGACCTGTGAAGCGCACAGCTCGGACCCGTTAAGGTCATTTCCAATTCTTTAGAGGAACTTGGCGGTGGGGGTGGTGGACTTTTTTAGGTCGGAGAGGGTGCCTTCGAAGATTATTTTTCCTCCTTTGGCTCCGCCTTCCGGGCCGAGCTCTATTATCCAGTCGGATTCTTTCAGCACGTCGAGATTGTGCTCGATTATCAGAACCGTGTTCCCCTTCTCCACCAAACGCCTCAAGATGATCAAAAGTTTTTTCACGTCGTCAAAATGCAAACCGACGGTCGGCTCGTCCAAAATATACATTGTCCGGCCGGTGCCGCGGCGAGCCAATTCGTAAGCCAGTTTTATTCTTTGTGCTTCTCCTCCCGATAAAGCCGTGGCGCTCTGGCCGAGCTTCAAATAGCCCAAGCCAATGTCCGAAAGCAGCTGGAGCTTGTCTTTGATCTGCGGGATGCTGGCAAAGAACGCTTTGGCCTCGTCTATGCTCATATCCAAAATATCGGCAATGTTCTTGCTGTTGTATTCGGCCTTCAAAACTTCGGGAGTGAATTTGCGTCCTTTGCAAATATCGCATTCAACGTAAACATCGGGCAAAAAGTACATCTCCACTTTTTTGGAGCCTTCTCCTTTGCAGGCCGGGCAACGGCCGCTCTTGGTATTAAAGCTGAAATAAGACGGGCCCCAGCCTTTAAGGCGGGCCTGATAGGTTTGGGCGAATATCTCGCGGATAGGATTGAATATGCCGGTATAGGTCGCGGGATTGGAGCGCGGAGTGCGTCCGATCGGGCTTTGGTCGGCAAGGACAACTTTATCGATATTTTGCAAGCCGGTGATCTCTTCATACTTGCCGGGGAAAGATTTTTTAACTCCGTTCACGGCTCGGCCTAAAATTTTTGACAAAGTGTCTATTATCAAAGTGCTTTTGCCGGAACCGGAAACTCCGCCGACCGAAACAAAACGGCCCAACGGGATCTTGAGATCGACATTCTTTAGAGTAAATTCGCTGGCGCCTTTAAGCTGAAGCCATCTGGCATCTGAAACGGAATTTTTGATAAATCCTGTGGAGGTCGACAGGTCGCCGGAGAGGTATCTTCCGGTCAGAGATCTCGATTTCAACAGTTCGGGGTATGTCCCCTCGAAAACAACTTCCCCTCCGAATTTGCCGGATCCCGGTCCGATCTCGATTATCCAGTCGGCGGCGGCGATGACCATATCATCATGGTCCACGACGATCACGGTATTGTCTATTTTCACCAGATCTTTAAGGGCTTTGATAAGCCTGTCCGTATCGCGCTGATGCAAACCGATGGTCGGTTCGTCCAGAACGTAAATGATGCCGGATAAACCGGACCCCAGCTGGCAGGCCAGTCTTATCCTCTGATTCTCGCCGATCGATAAACTCTCGGCATCGCGCGATAGGCTGATATAATCAACGCCCACGTCCACTAAAAAGCTGATCCTTTTGCATATCTCATTGACGAGCGGTTCGGCTATTATCTTTTCGCCTTCTCCTAATCCTTTCGATAGCTCTTTAAAAAACTGCCGAGCCTCGCCTACCGGCATCAAAGTCACTTGGCTGATATTTTTATCGGCAAGCCTGACAGACAATGCCTCGGTTTTCAAACGCGCGCCTTGGCAATCAGGACAGAGTATCTCGCGCATATATTTGCTGATCTCTCCTCTCACGTAATCGGATTCCGTTTCGTGATAGACGCGTTCCAATTTAGGGATAGCTCCTTCGTAGTCCGGCAAAAGGTCCGGGTCGCCGTATAAAATGATCTTTTGGATATCTTCCGGCAGCTGGCCGAAAGGCTTGTCCAGAGAAAATCCCAAAGAACCGGCCGCTTCTTCCAAAGAATACTGCTGGCTGGAAACGCCAAGAGATCTTAGAACAAAACGTCCCAAAGCGAACCAAGGCAGGATCGCCCCCTCGTTCAAAGAAAGCTCCGGATTCAAGATCAGATTAGGCTCGACTTTCAAAAGTTTGCCGAGACCCTGGCACAAGCCGCAAGCGCCGAAAGGACTGTTAAAAGAGAACAATCTTGGCTCTATTTCCGGAAAAGATATCTGGCAGATCGGACAGGTCAAAGTCATGGATAATATTTCTTCGCGGACCTTCTTCTTTTCGATCCAGCTTATAACGATCCGGCCCTTGCCGATCTTCAATCCTTTTTTGACCGATTCCAATATTCTTTCCTTGGTCTCCTTTATGAGCGACTCGACCCTCTTTTTCCTCAAGCTCAAAGCTTCCTTCTCTTTTTTGCTCAACTTTTTATCGCCGGCGATATTTTTTTGGAATTCCGCCAAAGAAACCCTGTCCACCAGAATGTCTATGTCGTGGGATTTGTTCTTATCAAAATTTTTCTCGCGGGCTTCGGAAATTGGATAAGCAATGCCGTCGATCCTTACCTGCGGCCAGCCCTCCTGCCATATCTCTTCGATGGTCCCTTTATGCTCGCCTTTCTTGCCTATAACGACAGGGGCAAAAATCGAAACCCAACCCTTCTCGGCCAGTCCGTAGAGGTGGTCCGCTATTTGGTGCGGAGTTTGCGAAGCCAGCGGACGCCCGCACTTGGGACAATAAGCGCTGCCCACGTAAGCGAAAAGCAATCTTAAATAATCATAGATCTCGGTTAAGGTTCCGACGATCGAACGCGGGTTGGAGGAAACGGTTTTTTGGTCAACAGCCACGGTCGGAGATAAACCTTCTATTTTTTCCACGTCCGGTTTTTTCATCCCGCCCAAAAACTGCCTGGCGTAAGACGACAAGCTTTCCAGGTAACGGCGCTGGCCTTCCTGAAAAATGGTATCAAAAGCCAGCGAAGATTTCCCCGATCCCGAAGTGCCGCAGATCACCACCAATTTGTTCTTGGGGATTTTGAGGCTGATATTTTTAAGGTTGTTGACCTTAACCTTTGTAAGCTCGATAAAATCTCTTTCCATAAAACTCTCTGTTATCCTTTATGCTGTGGATAACTTACACAGGTCGGACCTGTGTAAAGTCAGGGCGGCAAAAGTAAAAAATACTTATACCGAACTAAAAATTTTAGCATAAATCGGCCGAGTTTGAAAGACGCGGGCTGTATTAAGAATACGCTTACCGGCGGGCTGTCCTTCCCTCTGTTTCATTGAAAAACGGCTCTTAAAATGATATCCTGCCTCTAGTTTATATGTCTGCCTATATTAAAGAAACCATTAAGAACCTGCCGTCCGATCCGGCCGTTTACCTGTTCAAAGACCAAAGCGAACGGATTATTTATGTCGGCAAGGCCAAAAATCTCAAAAAAAGGATAAGCTCGCATTTTCAAAGAAGAAAAGACGTCCGCTTTGATTTTTATGGCCAGGTGGCCGATATCGACTTCATCAAATGCCGCGACGAGAAAGAGGCGCTCATTTTGGAGAACGACCTGATCAAAAAGTTCATGCCGAAGTACAATATCGAATGGCGCGACGACAAAAATTATTCGTCTGTTGGATTTACGAAAGAAGATTTTCCCCGGGTGGCGATAACCCATCGGGCGCAGAAAGAAAACCTTGACCCTGTCGGGCCCTTCATCTCCGGTATGGAGCTGAAGAAATTTTTAAAAGATATCCGCAAAATTTTTCTTTACCGCACCTGCCGCAATCTTCCCAAAAAACCATGCCTGTATGCCGATCTGAAACTCTGCCCCGCTCCCTGTATAAATAAACGGCAAAAAAAGAAGTATAATAAAATGATCTCGGCCTTGAAAACATTGCTGGAATTTTACGCCGGAAAAGACAAGCGGCTGGAAGGCTATGATATCTCGAACCTTTCCGGCACGCTAGCAACGGGTTCGATGGTGGTTTTTGAAAGCGGCAAAAAGAAAACTTCCGATTACCGTTTATTTAAGGTCAAAACCATTGAGGGCCAGAACGATGTCGGATCGCTTAAAGAGATCATAAAACGCAGGCTGAACCATCCGGAGTGGAAAACGCCGGACCTGATATTGGTTGACGGAGGAAAACCGCAACTGAACGCGGTAAAAAACATAGGCATCCCCGTCTTGGCTATTTCCAAAGAAAGGGCTTTGGGAAAATTCGGAAAAGATAAAATATTTTCCCTTTTCTCCAAAGATCCGCTTTATTTGGAAGAACTCCCGGAAACGTTAAGAAATTTGCTTATACAAGCCAGGGACGAAGCCCACCGCTTCGCCATTGCTTTTCAAAAAAAACGCCGAATCAAAGCGCTTGAACTATGAAGGATAAATTTGAACTTGTCTCCAAATTCGAACCGCGCGGCGACCAGCCTAAAGCCATCAAAGAGCTGGTGTCGAGCATCAAAGCCGGAAATCAATTCCAGACGCTTTTGGGCGTGACCGGATCGGGCAAGACTTTCACCATGGCCAATGTGATCCAAAAGGTCCAACGGCCGACTTTGGTCGTATCCCCTAACAAAACTTTATGCGCCCAGCTTTACGAAGAGTTCAAAGCCTTTTTTCCGAACAACGCGGTTTCCTATTTCGTTTCTTACTACGACTATTATCAGCCCGAGTCTTATCTGCCGCAAACCGATACCTACATCGACAAAGACGCCAAGATAAACCAGGAAATAGACCGGATGCGCCACGAAGCGGTCCAATCGCTTATCGGACGGAAAGATGTCTTGGTTGTGGCGTCGATCTCCTGCATCTATGGTTTGGGCTCGCCCGAAACATACCAAAAATTCTCTTTGATCTTCAAAAAAGGCCAGGAGATCAGTCATGACGAGCTGATCAGCCATTTGCTTGACCTGCAATACGCAAGGAATGACTACGAACTTTGGCGCGGCAACTTCCGGGTCAGGGGCGCGTTCATCGATGTTTGGACCTTGGGCAAAGACCAAATTTTAAGGTTTGAAATAGAGCACGGAAAGATAAAAAACCTTTGGATCAGCGGAGTTCCCCTGGGAGAATTTGTCGTTAAAAATGAACTGGAAGTTTGGCCGGCCAAATTTTGGATCAGCGAAAAAGAAAAGATCAAAGCGTCCCTGAAAGATATCGAGATGGAGCTTGAGGACCGGGTCGAAGAACTGAAAGACGGGAAAAAATTGCTGGAAGCGGAAAGGCTGCAGCGCCGCACCGAATACGACATAGCCATGTTGCGGGAAACCGGCTGGTGCCACGGCATTGAAAATTACTCCCGGTATTTTGAGAAACGGCCGAAAGGAGAACCGCCCTTTACATTGATGGACTATTTCCCCAAAGATTATTTATTGTTTCTCGATGAATCTCACATGACCATCCCTCAAGTCCGCGGGATGAACGAGGGCGACCGCTCTCGCAAAAAAACTTTGATCGATTACGGTTTTCGTTTGCCTTCGGCTCTGGATAATCGTCCTCTGAAATTCGACGAATTTATGGAAAAGGTGGGCAAGACTATTTTTGTTTCGGCCACGCCCAATGTTTTTGAGCGCCAGCATTCCGCGGAAATAGCCGAACAGATCATCCGCCCGACCTATCTTTTGGATCCGGAGATAGAAATAAAACCTTCCGAGAACCAAATAAAAGATCTGATGGCCGAAATAGCCAAGCGCAAAGAAAAAGGCCAGAGGATATTGGTTCTGACCTTGACCAAAAAAATGGCTGAAGCCCTTTCCAAATATTTCAAAGAAGCCAAGGTCAAGGCCGAGTACATCCATTCCGAGGTCAAAACGCTGGAGAGGCCGAAGATATTGGCCGATCTGCGCAAAGGTAAGTTTGACGTACTGGTCGGGATCAATCTTTTGAGGGAAGGCTTGGATCTGCCGGAGGTTTCTTTGATCGCCATTTTGGATGCGGACAAAGAAGGTTTTCTGCGCGACGAAACATCGCTCATCCAGATAATGGGCCGCGCTTCCCGCCACCCCGAAGGCAAGATCATTATGTATGCCGATAATGTTACGGGATCGATGAAGCGCGCGATCAACGAAACAAAAAAACGCAGGAAGATACAGGAAGAATACAATAAAAAACACAACGTCCAACCGGCTTTGATAACGACCGACATCAAAAACTCCCTGTCGGCCAACCAGGCCGAAGAAGAGATCAGATTGCCCAACAAAGAATTTTTGAAAGAACATATAAAAAGATTACAGCTTATGCTCGATATGGCCAGACGCAATCTGCAATTCGAAAAAGCGGCAGAAATAAAAGAAGAGATCGACCGATACAAGGATAGCTTGTAGGTTGTAGCCTGCCTGTCGGCAGACAGGCTGGTAGCTTGTAGAGGCCTCCGCCATCCGCCAGCTGGCGGAGGCGGATGAATATTCATACATAAAAACCACGGATCCCCGTGGTTTTTATGTATAAACTTTATTCTCCGTCCGGCCTACCAGCTACCAGCTACCAGCTAATTCCCTGCCTGCCGGCAGGCAGGCTACAAGCTGGACTCAAGGTTTGTAATTTTTGAAGATCTCTGCCAACAGCCAAACCATAAAAACGGATAAAAGGGCTACCGCTTCTTTTTTGCTGATCCTATGATCGGTGCGTATGAATACCAAGAACAGCATTGCTGAAATGAACAGCGCCGCGCGGGCAAGAGCATAGATCGAGAAATTAGAAATATCGAACGGACGGATCACGGCGATCACGCCTAAAACCATTGTGGCGGGAATGATGACCGCGCCCATCAGATCGCCCAAGATCAAACTGGTCTCCCCCTTGCGGGCCGAATTTATGGCGAAATAAAATTCGGGCAGGGAATTTCCGATACCGACTATCAATACGCCGATCAAAGCTATCGGAAGATCGAACTGCGCGGAAAATTCCTTGACCAGATCGACTATTATGTCCGAAGCTATAAGAAGGAAAGCTATACCCAGCACAACTTTTCCGATATCGACAACAAACACCTTGAATCTCTTGACCGGGGGCAACTTTTCGCCTTCCTCTTTCTCGTAAACTTTAGTAAACCTCTCTTTTTTCGAGAATACCCAGAAGATATAGAAAAAGAAAAAAGCGATCAATATGGCTCCGTCTATTCGGGACAAATTGCCATCCAAGATCAATATCAGGGGCAATATGGCTGAAACTATAGTGAAAATGGCGGAGGTCTGTATCGTCCCCCCGCGAGCAGGTATGCCGTTCCGGGCAAAGAAAACCGCCAAAGCAGCAGCGACGGTCAGATCAAAAACATTTCCTCCCACAACCTCTCCAAAAGCCATCTCCGGCATGCCCTGCAAAGCCGCTGAAACGTCAACAAAAAGGTTTGGCAGAGATCCGGCCACAGCCATGACAAAAAAGGCTACCACGAACTCCTTTAGTCCTAAAAATCTGGCGACGCGGCTCAAAGCAGAAGTGAGCCATTCGGCAGAGAAAAAAAGAAGTATGCAACAGACTATGACCGATAAAACGTAAAGTATTGCAACCATGTGCTAGAGATAGCGGGATCTTTGCTTGATAAGCCAGCCTCCCGACCTATTTTATTTATTAATTAAAAAAATAAATTATTTCGTAAGCCATGCCCGCCAGAAGCACCGCCATCAAAGGTAAAAGCAACAAATTATTTTGCTCCGGTTTTATCTTTTTATACATCGCCAAGATCAAAAATCCGTTCACTCCCAACATCACTCCTCCGATCAAAGAAATTATTGGAATAAAATTTCTCACTCCCAACAAAAATATGAATATGGGCACAAGACAAGTGACTAGCGCCGACAACAACTTGCTGACCTTCAAATCATAATTCAAAATCTTCTTCAGGGTCAAACCGCTGGTTATGAACGAAGTGAAAGAAGCTACTATTCCAAAGATGAATCCAATGGCTCCCGCCAACGGCCCCAAAATTTGGGCCAAGGAAGCGATGGCCGAACTGTTCACTCCCGCTCCGGAAACTCCCAAGGTCAAAGCGATAAAGAACAAATCTATGGCTACCACGGCGACAACCGAAGCGATTATGATCTTTTTTAGCCTGTACTTCTTTTCTCCCAGCATCTCCTCCACTTCCGGTATCATATCTCCTCCCCACAAAGCAAAAATTATAGCGCCGTAAGGCAGGAATATATCCGCCCAGCCGCCGGTCCTCACCATTAAATTTTCTATTTTAAAATGAGGTATGCCTATCAAAAAAAGGGCGGCCAATAAGACGAAAAAAAGTATGAAACCCAAGGTTTCTATTTTGGAAATGATATTTATCCCCAAGAATATCAGAGCCGAACCCAACAGCCAATAAATTATGGCAAAGAGTACGGAAAGCTGTCCGGAGCTTATCCCTAAGGAACCGGTCATCGGGCTGAATATTTCAGCAAGGAAATCTCCTCCGATGATTATATACGCCAATATTGATCCTATGGAGCTTAATACCATGGAAGCCAAGGCCACTTTTTTAGCCCAAGGCCCCAAGTGATATTCGGCGATGCCCGGCAGTCTTTTATAATCGGGAGTTTTTAAAGATACTTCGGCGAAGATCAAATAGATGAGGAGCGTCAAAACGGTCAAAACCAAAAAATAAACAAGCATTGTCGGCAGCCCGACTTTAGCCGTTATATATGGCAGGGAAAAGATCCCCACGCCGACGATCGTACTGACCAGAGTGGAAACAGAGTAAAATTCTTTAGACATATTCTCGACCGATCCCTAAAGCCATTTCTTAAAATCAAAATCTTTCACTATATGATATCCTTTTTTAAAAAAATTTCCCAGCCTGTGTTTTCCACATTGCGGCTTCTTCTCGCAAGATATCCGATCTTCCCGCGGCCATATACGATCTCGCCAAAAAGCGGACAGAAAAACCTCAAAATCGGTCTGGCAAATAATTTGACAGATCATATTATTTATTTAATAATGCCAATGCTTTTTAAAAACCGGCTTATGCTGGAAAATATGGAAAGGGAAAAAATATAATGGGGTGATAGGAACGGTAAAACCAGAACATGTGAAGCAATTCAACGCCAAATTTTTGAAAGAATTAGTTGGAGCAAGAAAGATAGGAATAGAACTGGAATTTCCGGTGGTTAACCAAAGAACTTTTCGGGCAATGGATTCAAGACCGCTGTTCAACCGGCTGATAGGCTTGGATGACGGCTGGATGCCATTTGCCGGAGATAAGGACTCTGTCGGCTGCATCAAGGACGGAGTCGCTATTACTACCGACTCCGGCATCTGTACGCTGGAAATGTCTTCTCCTCCTCAGGCCAATTTGTATCTCGCGAAAGACCTGGTCGAGAGAGTTCTTCGAAAAATTGTTCCGGAATTAAAAGCTATGGATGGATTGATGCTCGGATACGGCATCCAGCCTTTGACCCTGGCCAACAACAGCCTGTGGAAAACGGCTGGCAGGACCAAGGCTTTCCGCATAAATTTTCCTGATTCCACGAACAACTCCACGATCACCGCTGCCGCTCAAACACACGTTGAAGCGACCAGCGAAGAGTTCATCATGGCTGCAAATGTTTTCAACGCCATGGCTCCCTTGATCGTAGCCATTTTCGCCAATTCTCCAGTTTGGAAAGGATCTTTTGATCTCTTGGCCAGACGGACGGTACGCGAAAGTTTGTGGAAAGACTGGAACCAATGCGGACGCCGCACCGGAGTGCTTCAATTCTTCAAAGATACGGAAGATTATCTCCGCTATCTTTACAGCTTGACATTCTTGGCGACAACAGACCAAACCGGACGCTATTTCGCTCCAAGCCAATCTTTTGGAAGTTGGGTTTCCCAACATGCTAAAAGCAAGCAAAGATTTATGGAGTGCGTCCTGCAACAAGAAGGATTTGTCTGGTCTTGCGCCAGACCCCGGGCGAGGTACGGCACGGTCGAGATCAGACCGGCCTGCGCTCAACCCCCCGGATCTGAAATGATCTTCCCGGCATTTTGCCTGGGAGTAATGGAAAGCTTAAAAAGCGTATCCAACTTGGTCAATCTGTATCGATGGAAGGATTGGAACGACCTTTATGAAAAAGCCATCCTAAAAGGATTTGACGCACAGGTTAAGGGCTTGTCGCTCCAATCGGTCGCCCAAGAAGTTCTTTCTTTGGCCTATGAAGGCCTGGAAAACAGATATACTGGAGAAGAAATACTTTTATCCGACGCTTTCACTCGTCTTTACAAGTGCGAAGCGCCGGCGGAAAGGGTAATGGATTGGATGGGAAGAGGAGGTATCGAAGAAGTTATAAAAAGAGTTGCTTACTGAACTAAGCTAAGTCAAAAAGCATCTCAAATGCAAAAATGGCTGGAGTCCAACATGTGACCCCAGCCTTCTTTTTTTAAAAATTACCAAACGCCTCCTTTAAATTTATTATTTTTATATTCTTCTATTCTCCGAACGGTTCCAGGAGAAATATTTGCAGGCAATGTTCCGAAAGAAAAATAATTGCAGAATTTTATTTCCCAGCCTGGCTTTGGATCCACACCATCTTCTATTTTAGCTAAAAACAAAGTAATCGTGTCTTTCTTACCCTCGTGATCATTCGCATATTCTCCTAATAATTCAATATTTTCTAATAGTAACCCGCATTCTTCCGATATCTCCCTTTTTGCCGCTTCAGATGGAATTTCCCCTTTTTTAACCCCTCCGCCAGGCAAATAAAAACCTTTGCAATAATGGTGCCTGACCAACAGAATTCTTCCGTTATTTATAACTAAAACTCTCACCCCAAAACTCTTAGGCTTAAAAATTCTCCAATAAATTTCTCTGAAACGGTTCGCTATTTTGAGAAAAAAAGCAACCATAGTTTAAAAAAGATTTTCTCCGTCCTGTAAATTCTCCATTAGAACTGTGCCCGGGCCGACAGTGCAATTTTTGCCGATCGTTCTGCCGGGCATCAAGGAAACATTGATGCCGATCTTGGAATTTTTTCCGGCGATGATGCCCAGAGAGTCCAAACCAGTGCCCGTCATTTCCGTTCTTTTCTCTCCTCCAGCCTGGCGCTGTACTTTCGCCTTTATTTCTCCTCTGTCCAATCTGGCATTGGCCGTAACCGTGCCGGCACCGACGCGGCATCCGGTATCGAAAATGGAATCGCCGAAATAGCCGGAATGAACGTGGACATCGCTTTGAAAAATAGTACGGGTGACTTCGCTGAAGGCTCCCGCCACAGCTCCTTCCTCCAAATCGCAGTATTCTCTGACGACCGAATTGTTTCCAATGATGGAATTGTCGCCTATATAGCAAGGGCCTTTTATTACCGCCCCTTCCAATACTTTGACATTCTCGCCTATCAAAACATTTCCTTTGATAACGGCTGTTTCGTCAACGCAAGCCGTGGACGATATCTTCGGACCGGTCAGATATTTATCAAACAAATAGTTTCTCACGGCAAACAGATGCCAAGGATATTTCAACGATAGTTCCTGGCGGCCATCCGGCACGATCACTATCCGCGAATCGTTGTCTTTCATGTAAAGTGACAGCGTTTCTTCAAGATCGTTGAGGCTCTCCGTTTTTCCAAAATGATCGAATATCTTATCTTCCAAAAGATAAATCCCGACTATTCTTATATCCGAAGGCTCTTTTCCTTTTTGCGGCTT
Source organism: Minisyncoccota bacterium (assembly GCA_041652155.1). Lineage (GTDB taxonomy): Bacteria > Patescibacteriota > Minisyncoccia > Minisyncoccales > JAQTVQ01 > CAIMDX01. The sequence continues at coordinate 578 of JBAZHV010000017.1, read as the reverse complement.
TTCGACAATCCCCGATATCCTTTCGCCGTCCAGCCGGGCTATGCCATAAAGCCAGGTATTTTGCGTTTTCTGTCCCAGAAGGACGGTCTTCGAACCCGAGTTTATGCTTTTATCCGCCATCTCCTTAATGATATCTCCGCAATCTACCCGGTCAGCATTAAGTAAAAAAAATTGTCCCTTTAACAAGCCTTTAACCTGGAGCAAAGCATCGCCCATTCCCAAAGGATCTTTCTGGACCGCATATTTTAACCCCGGCAGATCGGAAACAAAAGGCTGCAACGCCTTCTCGATCTCGCGGCTGGAACTTTGGACGATAGTTATCTCTTCTATCCCGCACTGTCGCAACCCGTTTATGGTGTGCCAGATCACCGGCTTTCCCATTATGCGAACCAAACTTTTATGGCATGAATTAAGCGGCCAGAATCGCGAAGACTCTCCCGCCGCCAAGATCACCGCTTGCTTCGGATAATTGCACATATGCGTTATTGGACTGCCGGACTGAACGAAGCGATAACCGTATCGGCCGATTCTTTGAATTGAAAATCGGTCCTATCCTCTCCGGTAGCACTGACCCTAAC
>JBAZHV010000016.1:16493-22812 GCA_041652155.1 Minisyncoccota bacterium | reverse complement strand
GCCGGCCGCGTCAGGAATTACATAGCCCAAGTGATAGTTTGACAAAACAGCCAAATCGAAAAAGTTAGATACATCTTAACTTCACGAAAAACGGCCTCCTAAAAGCCGTTTTACTTTTATTAAAAACCATTCGCTTCTTACATCTTTTTCGGCACTTCTATTCCTAGAAGGCCGAGGCTGTTTTTTAGAACTTGGGCCGTGGCCTTGGTCAAGGCCAAACGGAATATTTTTTGTTCTTCTTTTTCAGCTTTCAGGATAGGCAATTTTTCGTAGAACAGATTGTAGCTTTGGGAAAGATCGAAAGCGAAATTGCACAAAAGGTTCGGCGAAAAAGTACGGGCCGCTTCGGCCACGATCTCCGGGAATTTGGATATCGCGCCCAAAACCGCTCTTTCCTCCGCAGACACCTCATTCTTCTCTAAAAGTTGGCAAAGGCCCGGCCTTTGCCAGTTTTCGGATGTTTTTTCCAAAATGCTTTGGCAGCGGACTACGGCGTATTGCAGATACGGGCCGGAGTTTCCTTTTAGATTCAGGATTTTATCCCAATCAAAAACGATCTCTTTGGAATAATGCTGGGACAGATCGTTGTATTTTATCGCGCCGACGCCGATCACTTTGGCGATCTCCTTTTTTTCTTCCGGCTTCAGGTCTTTGGCGGAAACCGAATTGTCTATCAACTTTTCGGCTCTGGTTATGGCCTCGTTCAAAACCTCTTCCAAATGGATGGTGTTTCCTTTCCTCGTGGAAAATTTTCCTTCGGCAGAGCGATAAAATCCGTGGCCGATATGAAAAAATTGGTCTTTCTTCTCCCAGCCTAAAAGCTCGGCGGCAAGAAACACCTGCTTCAAATGCAAAGACTGCTCTGCTCCGACTTCGTAAACGAACAGGTCCGGATGCCACTCTTTTATGCGATATTCGATAGCTGCCAGATCGCGGGAAAAATATGTAGAAGCCTTGTCTGATTTTAACAGCATGGCCGGAGGCAAAGCCTCATCGGGATATTCGAATATCAAAGCTCCCTCGCTCTCTTTGGCCAGTTTTTTCTCTTCCGCCTCTTTAATGACCGCTTCCGTCTTATCCAAATAAAAACTTTCCCCTATCGCATGGTCTATCTCTACTCCCAACAAATCATAGATCTTTTTGAATTCTTCAAGGCTTATCTTGATGCAAGCCTGCCAGATCATTCGCGCCATTTCATCTCCCTCTTCCAATTTTTTGAACCATTGGCGGGCAAAGTCTTCCAGCTCCGGTTTGGCTTCCGCCTCCTGGTGGAACTCCACATAAAGTTTCTCCAACTCGGCGATGGTAAATCCTTTTAAAATTTCTGCGATTTGATCGATGCTCTTTCCCTTCAATTTTTTCTCGAATATCTGATAGGTTAACTTACCGTATTGTGTACCCCAATCTCCCAGATGATTTATTCCTACCGTTTTCCAGCCTGAAAATCCGTAGATATTATATATCGCCTGGCCGATTATCGTTGAACGAAGATGTCCGATGCCGAACGGCTTGGCAATGTTCACCGCGGAATAATCGATCAAAAGAGTTTTCCCGTTCTTCTCGGACGAACCATATCCTTCTTTTTCTTCCAAAACTTTTCTAAGTTCTTCGGCCAAAAATTCCTTTGAGGCAAAAAAATTGACAAATCCGGGGGCGGCAACTTCGATCTTCTCGATCTCTTTTAAATTTTGCTTCTCCAGTTCCAGCTTCAACAGCTCCGCTACATCCATCGAATCTTTCCCTATCAGCTTGCCTAATTGCAACGCCAAACTGGTCGCGTAATCTCCGCGGCCAAAACTTGGATAATCTATTTTGATCTTTGCCAGGTCAAAATCAAACGGTATGACCTTTTGTATCTCTAGTTGTCTAACAGCGTTATTAAGGTATATGCCAAGAATTTTTTCTTTCAGCGTCATCATATTCCCCAGTCTATCGGATTTCCATAAAAAATTAAAGGCTGGCCTCTCTGATCTATCAGAAGCTCAACGATAAAAATTCCAAAAGAATGCTTCCTTTCATTGCACCTCCCACATAAATTTAACTTCTCCCGAATCTGTCCAATAAGCAGTTTTTTGCCACACTAACGTAAAAGTATTGGCATCCATAGCAGTAACTTTGGCGGATATCTGTCCGCTCATATTCCTATAAAAATTTACGACGTATCCGTCGCTGGAAGAAGAACAATTGGCGCCTATTTGATACGACGGATCCGAACGGCAATAAGAGCCTTGAATTCCATCGTATGTGCCTACAGAAGAAAGAGGCTCTAAATAATTAAAATTAAAGATAGAATGTATTCTTATGACATTCGGAACCCTTCCCAAATTATGCGTGACTACTTGCGTCCATATTTGCGCTCCTCTCCAATTGGGCGGAACAGTCGAAGAGGCGCCAGTCCTGACGCTGCTTCCCCCTCCTCCCACAGGACTTCCCCCAACCGTCAAAGCCCCAGTTACGTTCAATCCGCCGCCAACAGTAAGATTGCCAGGAATCACCACCTTGCCGTCGGAGTTCAAAGACATAGAAATCGTTCCGGCATCGGCGGTGGTGCCTCCGACATAGAAATCCAAACCTGTGGCGGCGGTTCTCATTCTGGCATTGGCTCCGCTGGTCGGACCGAGAGGAGACAGCCAGATAAGCCTGGAATTATCTTCGTTCTGGATTTGAATGGCGGGATTCCAGGTGCCGGGGTATGCTCCCCAGGCGATGACCGGTTGGCCGGATCTCTTGATGATCGACGTGTTGTATGAGTTTGAAGTATTGGCGGCGTCTATGACCAGAGGCCAGCCGCTGGCGTCTCCCGCTATCTGGAGCTTGCCCGAAGGGCTGGCTGTTCCGATGCCGATATTCCCCGCCTGGGTGATGACCATTCTCTGGTTGGCTATGGCTCCGGAAATGTTGCCTGTTCCCACGTTAAATCTCAAGTCGCCATAGGAAAAAATATTCATCAGATTCTGGCTGGCGTCATAATATGCTCCTCCATCTCCGGAACTGATACTGCTTAAATACAATTTACTGGAATAGGCGTTGGACAGGCCTTCAAATCTTACGACGAGATTCCCTATCGGGTTTTTGGCCTGTAAATTGGCTAGCATCGTCTGGCCGGAAGGATCAACAGAGTAGTTATTATTGTTAAAGTCGATGAAAGAGGAAGCGGTCAAACTGCCGGTCAAGGCCAAGGCCCCTGTCTTGGTCTGGGCGGCGTCTCCCGTGTTCAACGGAGCGGCTACGGTTACGGGCATGGTGCCGACGGGTTCTGTCCAGGCCAGGGCGATGTAGCCGGCCGAGAGGGACAGGACTATGGCCGAGGAGATGACGGCTAAAGCGCGGGACGATGGTTTGGGGAATGGCATAAGGTTATAAAAATTAGTTATTGATCCTTGATCGTAAAAATGATGAAAAAATATTTGACTTCCGGCGCCAAAATATCTAACACTGATTTTACCCCAGTCTTCAACAAAAAGAAAGATGTGGACAACGCAGTCCTTACTGTTTAAGATAAGTTTATGGAAATTATTTCCGAGAACAGAAAAGCGGGATTCGACTACGAAATACTGGAACGATTCGAAGCCGGGATAGTTTTATGCGGGCAAGAGGTCAAATCCCTAAAAACCAACGGCGCCAATTTGCGCGGGACCTATGTGGTGTTGAGACAGGAAAAAAATCAGCCCCACTTAGAACTGTTTTGGTTCGGCGCGACCATACCCCCTTACCAGCCCGGAAACATAATGTCCCGCTACGATATCCAGCGTCCCAGAAAGCTTCTTCTGAACAAGAAAGAGATCAATTATCTAATAGGGAAAACCAAGGTCAGAGGCTTGACTTTAGTGCCTCTAAAGTTGTATATTAAAGACGCTAAAATAAAGCTCGAGTTTGGCATTGGCAGGGGCTTGAAAAAGTTCAATAAGAAGGAACTCATCAAGGACCGCGATACCGAACGCGAAATAAGGAGGGCCCTCGGAAGATAAAAACCAAGGGGGCGATTGTTTCGACAAAAAAGTTTCATTTAAAGCAAGCAAGCCGAGCGCGATAGGATCGCTCGTTAATCTCTCTTATCGAACTTAGAAGTGCCAACTTCAACAAACAACCCGCATTAGCTTTAGCTTAATGCCATCCGTCTGCCCATTCTCGATAGGCAAAAACGGGTGTCAACTTTCGAGATAGGCGGCCGCAATTTCTTGAAGCGGCCATCGAACCGGCTCAAGATAGAAGGATCAGGCTTTTGCCCCTTACAGACCGGATCCTTCGAAATTCCAAAACGGGCTAAGCTTGTAGAAAACTTTAGGTGATTTTTTTGGACGGGGTTTCAATACCCCCGCCTCCACCCCGTTAGAAATTTTAGATCAAAAAATACCTTGTAAGATCGTTATTCTTAGAAAAATAACAATTTTATTTACACCCCGGATAAAATTTCTGATCGAAATAAAAATTAAATTAAAAAAATTATTAAGAGAGTATTCATAAACAATCAAATAAGGGCCGCCGAAGTAAGATTGATAGACGAAACAGGCAAGCAGGTAGAAATTTTGCCTTTAGGGGAAGCTCTGAAGATGGCCCAGGAAAAGAGTCTGGACCTGATCCAGATCACCGAAAAGGTTGAACCGCCGATCTGCAAGCTGGGAGATTACGGAAAATACCTTTATTCCATTCAAAAGAAAGAGCGCAAAGAAAAGGTCGGGAGCGCCAAGACCGGAGAGATCAAAGGAATAAGGCTGGGGTTTAACATTTCGATCCACGATCTGGAAACCCGCGCGAAGCAAGCCGAAGAATTTTTGAAAGACGGATCAAAAGTAAAAATAGAACTGATCTTGCGCGGGCGCGAGAAAGGCTTAAAAAGCTTCGCCGAGCAAAAGATCCAGCAGTTCCTGGAAATTTTAAACACCAAAGTCCCGATAAAAACCGAGAGGGAGCTCAAAAAAGAAATGAGAGCTCTGACAATAATCGTTTCTAAAAAATAATATGGCAAATAAAGCAAAAACCAGAAAATCGATAACCAAGAGATTCAAGATCACCAAGACCGGAAAGGTCTTGAGAAGACAAACCGGACAGAATCACCTTTTGTCAAAGAAATCCTCCCAGAAGAAAAGGAACTTGAGAAAATTGGTCGAAGTGTCCCCGAACGAGATCAAGAAAATAAAAAGAATTTTAAGCTACTAAAAATATGGTAAGAGTAAAAAGAGGCGTAGCCGCCAACAAAAGAAGAAAGAATACGATCAGAGAAGCCAAAGGATTCAAATGGGGACGAAAATCCAAATTCAAATCAGCCAAGCTGGCTTTGATGAAAGCGAGAAGATATTCCTATCGCGACCGCAAAGTGAGAAAAAGAACAGCCAGATCTCTTTGGCAGACCCACATCAACTTTGCCTGCAGAACCCAAGGAATTTCTTACAGCAAATTCATCGATGCTCTCAAAAAGTCCAATGTCGAGCTCGACCGCAAGATATTAGCCGCTTTTGTAGCTAAGAATCCTGAAATATTCCAAGCCGTCGTTGCCAAGGTAAAACAATAAAAAACTCCTGAAACAAAAACCGCATTAAAATGCGGTTTTTGCTTGGATTATTCTAGCTAGCAATTGATCTTAGGATGGAAGAAATTTTTTCTTTTAGATCCGGCAAATCTCCCTGGACCGTGTTCCAAACTCTTTCTAGATTTATACCGAAATAATCATGAGTTATGATATCTCTCATCCCGCAAATGTTTTTCCAAGGGATTTCAGGGTGATCCCTTTTGAGATCATCTGACAATTTCTTGGCAGCCTCCCCTATTATTTCCAGGCGGCGCAGTACAGCGTCTTGAGTCTCGATATCTGCCAAAAATTCTTCTTTGCTTGATCCTCCGGCGTATTCCTCGATCAAAACAATACATTCAAAAATATCGCTTAAAAGAATTTTTTGGTTCTTTCTCATTTTTTCACAAAATAGAGACCTGCTCTTTTAATATATCTTCCCTTAATAAAGGATGTAATGATTGATACTCAACTATGTCTATCTTTTTGTTAAAAATATCCTCCAGCTCCATTTTCAGGCCCCCTATATCGAACAAGCTCTTCTCCCCCTCAAACTCCACCAGAATATCTATATCGCTGCCTTCTGTGGCTTGTCCTCGAGCGAATGAACCGAAAAAAGCGGCTCTTTTCACGCCGTTCCCCTTGAGGACTGATGACGCCTGCTCTTTTTGCTCTTTGCTTATTGCCTCAACCATATCCATGCTCTAAATTTTATCATAAAATTAAATAAAAGAGTATCGCAGGGACGCCTCTATCTCCTACAGAGATCTAATCTCTGCAGAAGAAAATTCTGCAGAGATCTAATCTCTGCAG
>JBAZHV010000016.1:0-16393 GCA_041652155.1 Minisyncoccota bacterium | reverse complement strand
AAAATTCTGCAGAGATCTAATCTCTGCAGGAAAAAATACGGGGAAATAGCCAAGACTCCTTACCATGCCTAATCCTAAAAAATTCGGCAACGCTTTTCAATGAGACGCATGCGACCAATGTTTCAGCTCTGCGATATTTTTATCTCCGGGCCGGCTGGAAGCTTGTCTTGCTTTGAATATTTTTTTACCATCTCTTTCCCTTTTTCCAAAACTTCGCCGGTTGGCCACCCCTCCCCCGCGGCTAGAGGCCTGATCAAAACGGTTGGCCCGGCGAAATTCTCCGGTACCAACAGAATATCTGAGTTTTGTTTTGATCTTGCCAGCTCTTCAGATTCCGCTTGATCGCGGGCAACGACCGCAAAAAAATCATCCTCAAAAAAAACCCGGCCGATCTTCAATATTTTGATATCCTCTCCCCCGAATTCAGGATCCCTTTCCATCAAGCCTTCCAGTTTTTTGGAAAATTCCGGATCGGTCAACAAGCATCCCCCGGCGGGCTGCGGAAAATATTCTATACCGAATTTCTTTACCATATCCATCTGCCCTTTGCGGGATTTGCCCTGGATGTCAAAAAGATCTTCCCTTTTCACCCAGCCGTTCTTTTCGGGGATGGTTTCCTCCAATAATCTGGCCGACAAAGGCCTCAAGATCAAACCTTCCAGTCCGGCTCTTTTCTCCATCATTTTAAAAGTATTGTTGTTCTGCGAAAAAGGCCTCTGGCCGAGAACTTCTCCGGTGGCTATAAAATCCGCTTCTTCTTCTATCATAAGTTCTTTAGCCTTTTTAAGCATAAGCAAATGGCAGTCAACGCAAGGATTCAAATGCTGGCCGCGGCCATGGGCCGGATTTTTGACCGCGCTCAATTGGTCTTGAGCTATGTCCACCGTTCTGATGTTCAGATTGTTTTGTCCCGCAGTTTTCTCGGCCTGTTTGCAGCCAAAAAAATAGCTTTCGAAGCATACCGGCACGATTTCCACATTCTGTTCTTTCAATATCCGGCTGGCCAGAAGAGAGTCCAACCCGCCGGAGAAAAGTAAAATTGCTTTATGCATGATAATTTGTTGAAATCAAGAAATCCCTTCCTTTTGCCAAAGTGTTTTTGGCATTTAAAAATCTCATTTTTTGGTAAGCCGGACCAAAAGGCAGCCATTCATAACCGATATGCTCGTCCGATATTTTTACTTCTTTTTGCTTTGTCTCGGCCAGAAAAAAAGTGACGGTCTTAAGGACCGTTCTCCCTTTGTGCCGGAAGAAATATTTTATGCCGGATCTAAATCCCGGGATAAACTCAATATCTTTTAATCCCGTTTCCTCGAAAGCTTCCCTTTTTGCCGCGTCCAAGTCCGATTCTCCTGCTTCCAAATGTCCTTTGGGCAGATCCCAATAATCTTTCGCCCTCGGCGTTGCGCCGGCGTAATGGAGCAAAAGATAATATATCTCATTGTTTTCTTTCCGGAAGATAACCGCTCCGGCCGATCTTTCCTGCGCCATAATATTATTTTCGCTTGAAATAATTTATTAATTCTTCCGCGCTCCAGGCGTTTATTATATCCTGCTTTTCCGCCCATCCTCTGCGCGCTTGGGCGACCCCGAATTCCATATAGCGCATCTGATCTTTAAGATGGCTGTCCGTGTTGACGGCCATCTTTACCCCCGCCTCTTTTGCCTTTCTTATGTTGATGTCGTTAAGGTCCAGCCTCTCAGGATAAGAATTGATCTCCAAAGCCACCCCGAACTCTTTCGCGGCCCTCAATATCTTATTGAGATCGATGCTGTACTCCTCTCTTCTTTTCAGTATCCTTCCCGTAGGATGGGATATGATTTTAATATAAGGATTTTTCATCGCTTTGACAATCCTTTCCGTCATTTCTTCTTTTTCCATTTTAAGGTTGGAATGAACTCCGGCTATGGCGTAATCCAGCTTGGCCAAGGCTTCGTCTTTTATATCTATAGACCCGTCTTTCAAAACATTTGTTTCGGCCCCCTGCAATATTTTGAAACCAATATTTTTTGCGGCAAAGCCGCTGTTCAGATCGTCTATCTCTTTGCGCTGGCTTGCCAGCTGTTTTTCATTCATCCCGTTCTCGATACGCAAAAACTTGGTATGATCGGAAATGCCAAGATATTGATACCCCAATTCCATGGCTTTATCGGCCATTTCAGACACTGTATTTTCTCCGCCGCTCCAAGTTGTATGGCAGTGCAAATCTCCCTTGATCTGGCCGGAATCTATTATCTTCGGCAGATCTCCGGCTTGAGCCGCTTCTATCTCTCCTTTGTTTTCCCTCAATTCCGGGGCTATCCATTCCATCCCCAAGAGCTTGTATATCTCTTCTTCGCTCTCCCCTCCGATCATCTCCGCGCCCTTGAAAAGACCGTACTCCGAAAGCTTCAACCCTTTGTCCATGGCAATTTTGCGCAGTCTGATATTATGATCTTTGGAACCGGTAAAATATTGCAAAGCGGAACCGTAACTTTTTTTGGGGACAACCCTCAAATCCATATCCATTCCTTCTTTCAATCTCACCGACGCTTTCGTGCTTCCCTTGCCCCAAACCTTCTCCACATCCGGCATTGAAGCGAAAAAATCCGTTACTTTTTCCGGCTCCGAAGAAATGACCAAAAAATCAACATCGCCGATCGTCTCTTTCATCCTGCGCAAAGATCCGGCAAGGTCTATCTTTTCAACCTCTTTAAGGGATATCAGATCGTTATATATCTCACGGGCCTTGGGCGATATCTCATTCAATAAAAATCTTCCTTTGGACCGTTTCAAAAATTCGATGCCCTGCAAAATGTTCGCCTGTGTTGTTGCCCCGAACCCCGGCAGGCCGGCGACCTTGTTCGCTTTCGCGGCTTTCTCAAGATCTTTGATATTGGTAACGCCCAGCTTTTGAAATAAAAACCTGGCCCTTTTGGGACCCATTCCCTCTATCGAGATCAACTCTTCGAACTTTACAGGCAATTTTTTCTTCAGTTCTTCATAATATTTTATCCGGCCTGTTTTGATATACTCCTCTATCTTCTTGGCGATACTGTCCCCGACTCCCGGTATTTCCCCGAGAGCTTCCAGTCCGCCTTTTTTGTATATGGCCGAAACGTTCTCCTTCAGAACGTCCAGCGTTACTGCCGCCTTTTGGTAAGCGTATGGCTTGAACGGGACATCCTCGCTTTCAAGCATGTCGCCTATCTCGTATAAAATTTTAGCCAGATCTTGATTGCTCATTTTTTTGTTTTTGAGGCATTAACGGAAGATATACATCGATCCGCTGCCAGTGCGTCTATTTTACCTGTAAAAGCCGCCGGGGGGCAACAACCCAATGCGGGCTTTTTAACCCGTTTGGATAAACAAAACCGCCGGGGAACTAATACGTCCCCGGCGGCATGGTAGATTGCAAAGCTATGGATCCATTGGATCGTATCAGCGGGCGGCTATGCTTCTCCTTGGAAGACCTTCAATATCTTGTAATTAAGGCCGTTCGCGTTGATCATGGCAACTACTTCGCCGACTTTACGGCCCAGAAGAGCCTTGCCGACGGGCGACTCATTGGAGATCTTCCCGTCGAAAGGATCAGCTTCCAAAGTGCCGACTAATTTATACTCCACCTTATTGCCCTGGTCGTCTTTCAAATAGACTTTGGACCCGAGATAAACAGTGTCATCCTTTCCTTTAGCCGGAGGCTTGATGATCTCATAATTTTTCAGCACCAGATCAAGCTCCTGTATCCTTCTTTCCAAAGCTTCCATATCCTCCTGAAACGTCAGATATTCCATATTCACGTCTTCCGATTGCAGCATCTTGGGAACGTCTCCGCTGGTTTTGGCCAGCTTAAGCTCCTTCAGCTCTTGGAACTCTTTTGTTATTTTCTTCAAGCCTTCCTTTGTTAAATAAAATTTTTTTTCTTGTAACATAATTTTTTCCATAATTACACAAAACCCCTCGCTTGCGCAGGGGTTAGTTAAATTCGCTTTTTATTTTAACTACTTTTTCTTTTTGCTAACCCCTGGACCGAATATATTTTTGGAACAACCAATAAAAAGATGGCCGCCCATTTTAGTGGTGGAGATATGGGATCTGACAATATTGTTTTGGACGGCTTTGATATTCATATTAAATCAGATAATAGTCGTGGTTGGCCTATTTGTCAATAGCTTTTTTTTGATTAGAAATAAGGGTTATTTAAGGATATCAACAGGCCCACCCTCGAAGGTCGAATGTCGAAGATAGAGGGTCGTAACGACGTGCGACGTTCGATATCAGAATATCGACCCTCTATTTTCTATTCTCGATCTTCTACCCTCGACCTTCGAGCTACAACAAAACCCGCCGGTCCTTGCGGATCGGCGGGTTGAGCTTGAAATGCTTTTCTTATGCGGGCTATTGTTCCCCTGCTTGGCAATAGAGAAACATCTCTCCCGTGACCAGGACGGTAGTTTCTTTGGGCTGGATTTCAAGAACTCCCCTCTCTATATTGAACACAAACTCTTTGCCTTGGGTATCTTTGACGGTGATCTTCCCGCTTTTCAAAGGCGTGATCAGCGGCACATGATCTTCCATAACCGTAAGCTCTCCGGCCAAGCCGGGCAAAGTTATGAAGACAGCGTCTCCCTGAAAAACTATTTTTTCCTGGCTTATAATGTTCAGTTTCATAATTTTTCTTTAGACGACTTCCTGAATGCCGCCCTTCATATAAAAATCTTCTTCCTTCTTCGAATCCATCTCGCCGGAAACGATCTTCCTGAACCCTTCTATCGTATCTTTAAGAGGAACATATTTGCCTTCTTTGCCGGTGAATATCTGGGCTACATAAAAAGGCTGGGACAAGAATTTCTGGATCTTTCTGGCGCGCTGGACGGTCAAACGGTCTTCTTCGGACAGCTCTTCCACCCCCAAAATAGAGATGATGTCGCGCAGATCTTTGTATCTCTTTAATATCCTCACCACTTCGCTGGCTACGAAATAATGTTCCTGGCCGACAATGCTCGGGTCCAGAATGGTCGAGGTTCCTTCCAAAACATCGATGGATGGATAAATTCCCAAGTCCGCGATCAAACGGGACAAAACAATGGTGGCGTCCAAATGCGAAAAGGTGGAAACCACGGCCGGATCGGTCAGATCGTCAGCCGGAACATAGACCGCCTGGATGGAAGTGATGGACCCGTCCTTGGTCGAAGTGATCCTCTCCTGTAAAGCACCGACCTCCGAGAACAAAGTCGGCTGGTAGCCGGTTTGCGAAGGAATGCGGCCCAGCAAAGTGGAAACCTCGCAGCCCGCCTGCACAAAACGGAAAATATTATCGATAAAAAGCAACGTATCTTTTTTCTCCTGGTCTCTGAAGTGCTCGGCGATGGTCAGTCCGGTCAGTCCTATCCTGAAACGCACTCCCGGGGTTTCGTTCATTTGTCCGAAAACAAGGCTGGTATTTTTCAATACTCCCGAGCTTTCCATATCCGAAAGGATATCTTTTCCTTCGCGGGAGCGTTCGCCCACGCCCACAAAAACCGAAACGCCTTTATGGACGGCGGCAATATTTCTGATAAGTTCTTGGATCAAAACCGTTTTGCCCACGCCGGCTCCTCCGAACAATCCGACCTTCCCTCCCTTTGGAACCGGGGTCAAAAGATCGATGGCTTTAATGCCGGTTTCCAAGATCTCGATCTTTGTTTTTTGCTCTTCAAGGGTCGGAGCAGATCTGTGTATAGATGCATAATTATTGGCCTTGACCTCTCCCAAGCCGTCGATCGGCTGGCCCAAGACATTCAAAACTCTTCCCAATATCTCCTTGCCGACAGGAACTTTGATGGGCGATCCGGTGTCAACGACCTCGTCCCCTCTTTTCAATCCGTCGGTCGGACCCATGGCCAAAGCGCGGACCTTATTGGCTCCTATATGCTGTTCCACTTCCAAGACCAAATCCTTTCCTTTAACGCTCAAAGCGTTGAACATTTGAGGAAGGTTGTCCTCGAACTCAATATCTATTACCGGTCCCAATATTTGAACTATTTTTGCCATACATCTTTAGCTTGTAGGTTGTAGCTGGTAGCTTGTAGGAGCCTTGCCTTCGGCAAGAAAGGATTATTATATATTCCTCTCTCGCGAAGCGAGACATCTACAAGCTACAAGCTAATTCCTACAACCTCGTTATGATATCGCCTCTTTGGCTGAAGTTATCTCTCCCAGTTCGGAGGTGATCTGCTCCTGCCTGGCTTTGTTATAATCCAAAATTAAAAGTTTGGTGATCTCTTTGGCATTGTCGGAAGCATTTTTCATGGCGATCATACGGGCCGAATGTTCCGAGGCGTTAGCTTCCAAGATAGAATGGTATATCTCAAAAGTGACAAGCTCCGGCACCAAGCTCTCAAAAATTTCCTTGGCGCCGGGTTCGAAAACATATTCCAAATAAGGCTCCGGCTCCATGTCTTTCGATCCTTTCGGGGCATGTTGTTTCAAAAGCTTTTCGAAAATATCTTCTTTCACCGGCAGAACTTGTATCATACAAGGCTCCTGGTTGAGGGTCGTTACAAAATTGGTGAAAATAAGATAGACCTTTTTATATTCTTTTTCGAAATTTTTGGCCAGCAGTTCGGCGATCGGCCTCACTTCGTCAAGTTCTCCGAAATCTCCGATCCCGCTGAACTCGAACCTTACTTTATGTCCCTTGTTCTTGAAAAAAGAGGAAGATTTCTTGCCTATGGCCATTATCTCCACAACCGACCCTTCCGCCATTTCTTTTATTTTCTTTTGCGCGAAATTCAAAATACTTTTATTGAACGGCCCGCAAAATCCTCTATCCGAGCTGACCACCACGGCCAGTATCTTCCCTTCGCCCCTCTCTTTAAAATAAAAATTGGCGGCGCCTTCTCTTTTCTGATGCTGGCTCAATTTTTTCAATATCTGATAAACCCGCAGGGCGAAAGGCCTGGAGTTGAGAGCCAAGGTCTGAGCCTTTCCCATCTTAACGGCCGAAACCAGCCCCATCGCGTTAGTGATCTTGGAAATGTTCTGGACCGAGCCTATTTTCTGCTTGATCTCCTTAGACTTCATATTTTTTCAAGGATTCCCTTATTCCTTTCTCAAGCTCCGAGATAACTTCGGGGCTAAGATCTCTGCTGGCTTTAATGTTAGCCATAACTTCCGGCTTCATCAGTTCAAAATATTCGAAAATATCTTTCTCCGCCTGTTTGATGTCGGATAATTTGACCTTGTCCAACAGTCCTTTAACGGCCGCGTAAACGCTCAAAACTTCTTTCTCAAAAGGCAAAGGAGCTCTTTCATCCTGTCTCAAAAGCATCATCATCCTTTGTCCGCGTTCTATTTTGTTTCTGGTCTCCTGATCCACTTCCTCGGCAAATTCCAAGAATGCTTCCAGCTCTTTGAACTGCGCCAGCTCCAATTTCAAAGTGGACGCTATTTTCTTCATAGCCTTGGTCTGGGCGGCTGAACCGACTCTGGAAACCGAAAGCCCTACATTAATTTCCGGACGCTGTCCCTTAAGATACAAACCGGCATCGAAAAACAGCTGGCCATCGGTAATGGAAATAACGTTTGTCGGAACGTAAGCGGTTATGTCCCCTGCCTGCGTTTCGATGATCGGAAGCGCGGTCAAAGACCCGCCGCCTTTTGCTTTGCTTAATCTGGCGGCTCTTTCCAACAGCCTAGAATGCAGATAAAAGATATCTCCCGGATAAGCTTCGCGGCCCGGCGGTCTTCTCAAGATCAAAGCAACCTCTCTCCAAGCCCAAGCGTGCTTGGTCAGATCATCGTAGATCACCAGCGCATCGCGTCCGCTGTTCATAAAATATTCTCCCTGCGCGGCTCCGCAATAAGGAGCCAAATACCAAAAAGATGCCGGGTCGGCCGAAGCGGCGACCACGACGATCGTGTATTCCATGGCTCCGCTCTTTTCCAATATTTCGATAGTGCGGGCTATTTTTGATCTTTTCTGTCCGATGGCCACGTAAATGCAGATCGGCCTTCTGGCTTCATTTTTTTGGTTCAAAATAACATCAATAGCAACTGAACTTTTGGTAGAGATCCTGTCTCCCAAAAGCAGTTCTCTCTGCCCTCTCCCGATCGGGATAAGGCTATCGACTATTTTTATGCCCGTATGCAAAGGGTAGTCCACCGCCTCTCTTTCGATAACCGACGGTCCGATCTTTTCTATCAACCCGAACTCCTTTGTTTCAATTTTCCCTTTGCCGTCCAGAGGCCGTCCGAGAGGATCGATCACGCGGCCGATCATTTCTTCTCCCACCGGCACGGAAATGACCTTTCCCGTTCTCCTGACGATATCTCCCTGCCTGACCTTGGAATCTTCTCCTAAAATGATGGCTCCCACTTCCGTTTCTTCCAGATTCAAAGCTATGCCTAAAACTTCCTCTCCCTTTCCTTCAAATTTAATGATCTCCATCGAGCTCACGTTCAAAAGGCCGCTGATCTTGGCGGTTCCGTCTTTAACTTCGATCACCTGGCCGATCTCTTCCTTTTGGGAATTGAAATCCAGATTTTCTATTTCTTTTTTTAAATAGTCTAAAATTTCCATATTATTTGCGGGGCTTAACCCTAAGTCCCGGATTAAACTAATTTTTTCCTGATATTTTCAATAATCGTCTTTATTGAAGAATCAATTAAAAAGTTGTTAGTCTTAGCTTTAAATCCGCCGATGATGGATTGGTCTATCTCGACCTTGAATTTTTTATCCCGGCCTAATTTTACTTTTAAATTTTCCTCTATTTCTTCTTTCGCCCCCTGATCCAAATCCCTGGCAAGAACCAGGACCGCTTCGCTTTCTTTTTCGATCATCTCCAGCTCTTTTAAAATTTTGGGAAGAAGATATGTTTTTTTCTTGCGGGCAACCACCTCCAAAAAATTACGGGCGGTCTGCTTTTGCCCGCCTTCGTCTTTTCCTTCTAAAGCCGCGGCAAAAGCCTTGGCAAAAGTTTTAGCTTCGTTTTCCATTATTTCTGAGCGGCTAAAAGCTTGTTTATCAACGCCCTGTCTTTCTGGGCGTCAAGTTTTTCCCCTAAGATCTTCTCGGCCAGGTCCAGCGCGGCGTTTATTTCTTTTTCCCTTTCGGAATCCTTCATTTTGTCTATCTCCCGCTGGGTCTCTTTTTTGGCGGACTGAAGGATGTTAAGCCTCTCCTGTTCTCCCAAAAGGATAGATTCCCTTATTTTTTCATCGCCCTTCTTTTTTCCTTTATCAAAAATTTCCAAAGCTTTTTGCTGGGCCTTGGATATGATCTCTTCTCTCTTCTCCCTGATCTCTTTTATCTTCTCCTCGGCGACCTTGGACCTTTCCAATCCTTCTTCGATCTTTTGTTTCCTCTCCCTTAATATTTTCAAAAACGGCCCTAAAGCGAATTTTTTCAACAAAAACAGAACGACCAAAAAATTGATCATCTCGCCTAATAAAATTTTCCAATCGATTCCCAACATAAATGATAAAATTTATCGGAAAGGCCTCTCGCGGGGATTTGAACTTCCCGCGAAAGGCCTCCGCGGCTAAAAACTAAACGAATTTCAAGATCAAAGCGATGACCAGCGCGTAAATAGCGATGGCTTCGGCAAAGGCAATGGCCAAGATCATGGCGGTCTGGATCTTGCCGGCGGCTTCCGGATTGCGTCCCATGGCTTCCATGGCTCCTTTACCGATCAAACCGACGCCGATGGCCGGGCCTAAAGCTCCCAAACCGATCGACAAGGCAACTGCTAATTCTTTCATGCTTTCTGTTTCCATAGTATTTTAATTTATTTTTTATTTTGATTATTTTGATTATTTTTTTGTGAATTCTTTTCGATAAACGGCAATATCAGACAGCGAACATCGAAGATTGTAACAACAATTGAAAAAATTACAAGCGATATCAGGAACAACGGCGCGGTATCGAATTTTTTGTCCAAGAATATTCCCAAGAACAAAAACACTATCAGCGGCAGCGCAACCAGCAATCCCATTTGCGTTCCCAGCCCCAGGGCGTACAAAAAACTTTTCTTTTGATCATTCTCCATGCAAAACCGTGGCGGTCGTATAGAAAACCACTATCAACGACGAAAAAATAAAAGCCTGGATGAACCCGACCAATATTTCCAGGGCCAAGAACGGCAACGGCACGAAATAAGCCAGACTCCAATGGATGCCGGTGGCCACCACTATCAATAATGTTTCTCCGGCGAACAAATTCCCGAACAGCCTCATAGACAGGGAAATTATTCTGGTGAACTCCCCGAGCCCCTCCAAAATTCCGACGAAAAACAAGACAGGGCTTCTCAAATCAAAAAATCTTTTTATATAAGAAAAAAATCCGAGTTCCTTGATCGATGAAAAATTAATAAAAGCTACCGACAGAATGGCCAGTCCCAAGGTAAAATTTATATCCGAGCTGGGCGAGCGCAGGATTGGAAAAACTCCCAGTCCCGGCATAAGTTCCACCAGATTGGACAAAAGGACCATCAAAAACAGGCTGACGGCGATCGGAAAAACCTTTTCCGATTTGGCCCGGTTGTGCGTTACCGTATCGATAAAATTAAGATAGCTTTCCAATATCCATTCCAAAAAATTCTGGGTATTCCCCGGCCAAAGGCTCTTTTTTCTAAAAACCAAAAAAAACAGGAGGGACAGCAATCCTCCTATCAACAAGATCAACAAAAAAGTATTGGTCACCGGAAAGGCGCCAATTTGAAAAAGTTTTGTAGCTTCAATAGATATTTCTTCCATAAGAATTCATCTTAACCCGCAAAAAACTCCATTGTCAAGGAATCTGTCGCCCTGATCCCTGTCCGCAAATTGACAGCAGACAACTTTTATGGTATTTTCCCGCAAAGATACCGAAACAAAAGTCGGGGTATCTGTTTAACTCTTAAGCAGACCCTTGCCAACGGGTATCTGCTGTTATTTTAAAAAATATGTATAAAAGATTAGGCGCAGCCATCATTATCTTAAGTCTTGTCGGCATATTTTTCTCCATAAAACTAGGGGCGGAATCGGTTAATTACTTAATCGTCCGCAAGATAGATTTCAAACAATCTATCGAAAACGCCGCCCAAGTCCAAGGGTTAGAAAACAAATTTGTTTATATCCAGGCTATCGGTTGGGGTGGAGCGGGAGCGGGAGGTATAGGCGCCCCGCAGATATCTATAAATTCAGCGGAACAATTTCTATCTCTTGTTCCAAAAAACGAACAAATATATTCAGCTGTTCGATACCAAACTTTTCCCAACGGCGCCGACAACGAAACCGTTGTCGAAAAGGTGTACTGGGCCTTCATAGAAAATCGAGCCGGACTGATCAGCTATACCGAACAATATTCGTATAAAAATATTGTTGCGAAAAGTTTCGACGATAAAAGCGCATATTTTGAAGAACTTGATGGCGTCCCGTGGTATAACTCCGGAAATTTTACTGGGCTATTATTCATGATCTCGCTCGTAATGGCGGTGGTGGGCGTTATGCTCCGCAGCGATGACTTTTATACCGAAGAAGAGGACTAGTCCGCAAGACTGACCTCTCTCCAAAAATGGCCTGAGCGAGACGCTTAGGCCATTTTTTATTTGCTCCATTATCAAATCATCTTTATCCGAAGGTATTATAAAAAAACAGGGAGGGGTTTCCTCTCTGCTTTGACTATTGCTGCATTGGTCTCTATCCGCCAAATTCCTGGACTACCGCCACTCCCCATTCACCATTTTCAAGTCTTAAAATCCCTATCGCAAACCCGACATCCTTATATTGTCTGTTTAGAATATTCGACTTATGAGAAGGAGAATTCATCCAAGCGGCAACGGTTTGCCTGGCGTTACCGTACCCAACCGCCAGATTCTCTCCGGCTTTCCTGAACTTATATCCTGACAGGCTCACCCACACCCAAGGGCTGGTCCCGTATTTGTTGATATGGCCAAAGTACTTTAACTTTATCATATCTTTGAGCTTCATATCGGCCGCCTTGCCAAGCATCTCATTCCCAGCCAAAGGTTTCAGTCCCGCTTTTCCCCTTTCTTCGTTAATGATGGACAAGAAATCTTTTACGTCGAATCCGGCGATACATTCCTTTGAAGCAGGAATAAAGACATTACCGGCAAGAGCCTTATTTCCGCTGCCCAAAATGATGATCGATAAAACCAGCGCCAGAAATATTTTTTTCATTATATCAATACAGCAGCTTATTTGTTTACTGCTATTATGTAAAAGAAAACAGCTATTATATAAAATATAATCAACAAATTGTCAAACATTTTTCACCAATAAAAAAAGGGCTCCTTAAAAGTAACCTAGGCGACCGAGCTTCAACGGATGGAAGCAGGGACATTTTCCGAGTTAATCCGCCAGCTCCGGTTGGTAAAATTTGTTGATCTTGATCTGTCTGGTCGAGACCGTTTTTATTTTTTTATTGCTGACCGACACTTCCAAAGCCAGGCTTTTCATGGTCTCTTCGGAAAAATCCTGGTCAAAAACAAAATTGCCCAAAGAATAAGCGATATATTTGCCTTTGTATTTTTCAGTCTCCTGGCTGACGTGGGGATGATGGCCAACGACCAGGTCCGCCCCGGAATCAATCGCCAAATGGGCGTAATGTTTTTGGTCCGAATTGGAAAGAGGCTTATATTCGTCCCCAAAATGAAACATAACAACCACTACATCCGCCTTGCTTCTAGCCTTGGCAACGCTGGTCTTAACATTATCATCTGTAAGCCAGGCCAAGCCGGAAGAATTTTCCTGCGCCTGCCAGCTCTCCGACCCTAATTTTGTAAAAGCCAAGAAAGCTATCTTCGTTTGCCCGACAGATAAAACCTTCGGCTCCAAGGCCGCGCTTCGAGATGTTCCGGCTCCGGTATATTTAATGCCGGCTCCTTCCAAGCGGCTGAAAGTATCTTCCAGCGCATCGCGCGTATAATCGAACATATGGTTGTTCGCCAAGCAAACAAGATCGATCCCAGCATATTCCAAGCCGCCTATGGCCGCAGGATCATCGCGGAAAGAATAGATACTGCCGACGTTATATCCTTTGTCGGAAACAGGGCCTTCCAAGTTGCCTATGGCCAAATCGGCTCCCTTAAGATAACCGGCGATATTCTCGAAAGGAAATTTATAATTGCCCGAACCGTATTCCTTGACCTTCATCTCCACTCCCCTGTCGAGCATAATATCGCCGACAAAGATCATCTTGTATTCATCGGGCGGGGTTTGCGCCGGATCGTAAGAATAAACTTCATTGATCGCCTCCATCTCTCCGGCTATCTTTATATATTGGCTGTACACAAGAAAAACGATCGAGATCGTGAACAGCAAAAAAATGGCCATGCCCTTATATTTCAGATCCGATTGGAGTACGTCTTTTATTTTCATTTAAAAAAGTGTTTCTTGACGAATGATCTTATTATTTTTTTCTTCGGAAAAAATATCTATTTTCCCAAAGACGCCGTCATATCCCGGTTTAATATTAAGCTGTCCGCTCCGCACGCGGGAGATCCCTTCCGCTATTCTGGACGGAACGGACTTGGCCATTTCCTCGACATCTCTCTTTAACAATATATCAAACTCCGGACCGAATTCCCTGATCATTTGATCATACGCCGATCCAACTTTTTTAGAAGCCGTTCCAACCCCGAAAGACCCGGCGATTATCTCCTGTAAAGGGACTAAGCTTTTGAAAGGGATCCTTCCCTCGGGCTTAAAGCCTTTTTCACGGTCGGCGAGCTCTTCGGCCCTGTTCAAAACCCCGATGGTCAGCGGCTTCCCGCAAACGGGGCACAAATTGTTATACTTTTTAGATTCCCGGGGAGACAAAGAGACGTCGCAGCTGCGATGGCCGTCGTAGTGATATTTGCCTTCCTCCGGATAAAACTCGATCGTATACAAAAATCTTTTCGGGTCTTTGGCCTTAACGGCTTCCACCAAAGACTTATAACTCATCTCCGTATCAAAAACAGTGGCTTCGCGACCAAGCTTGGCCGGAGAGTGAGCATCGCTTGAGGAGATCAGCGCGATATTATCAAGCCCGGAATTGGCCCAGCTCATTGCCGGGTCCGAAGAAAGGCCTATCTCCCCCGCATAAATATATTTGGCATATTCCTCAAAACATTCCTCGATCGAGTTGAACCCCGAACGTGAACTGAACAAAGAAAACCACGGAGTGTAAATATGAGCAGGAACGATAAAAGCGTCCGGCGCGGCATTCAATATTATCTCCGCCAATTTCTTGGCGTCCAAACCCAAAATAGGGCGGCCATCCGATCTTATATTGCCGATAGCGCCGAGTTCTTTGTTTATCTTGGCCACGTCTTCAAGCGAAGGGGCAAAGACAACGATATGTATTTTGCGCACTTTCCCGCCCTTGGTATAAATGCAGCTGATCTCGCAGGTCAGGATAAAACGCGTCTTTTTTGATCTCTCTATCTTTTGATCTTTCAGAACAAAAACCCCCGGCTCGGCGGGCTCCAACTTGTTTTTCAAATTATCGAACCAAAGAGGATGAGTGAAATCTCCGGTTCCCAAAACCTGGATCCCCTTCATTCTCGCCCATCTGTCCAAGGGCTCCAGTTCCATGTCCTTGCTGGTAGCTCTGGAATATTTAGAGTGGATGTGAAAATCAGCTATTATCTCCATATTTTTGAGAGACCGAGAACGTCAGACGTTAAACAACCGGCCAGCCAAAACTACATTTTGTAAACCTTGTATCCTTCTCTGGCCATTTTATTTATTTTCAAGCCGATCACCTGCTTCTTTTTCGCTTTATTTATCTTCTCGTGGTCCATCTCCATCGATCTGATCGCTTGCTTGAAATCGGTATCCTCCCCTCCAACGATCCTGATGGTATCTCCCGCGGCCAGATCGCCGCTTAATTTGATGACCCCGACTTTTATTTTATCAAAATAGTGAACGACCCGGCCGATCAACTTGCCTTCCGTTTTCTCTTTCGGCTTCAATGATTTTTTAACGGAAACTTTCAAAGGCTTTTTGACGATCTTTTTCTTCGCAGGAATTTTTTTGGCCTTGATCGGTTTGGCTTTCTTAACTGGTTTCTTCGCTATAGCTTTTTTGGTCTTTTTTTTGGCTGGCATACTGTTTGTCCGGCGATATTAAAAATGAGCAAATTTACTGCCCAAGTTTAACCTCGCCATTTAATTTTTTCTCTTTATCGATCAAGGCAATAAGCCTTTCGACTATCTTATGGGGATCCTTTTCGTAAATGATATTTTTAACTCCGCGGCAAGGGACATCGGAAATGAATCTCGCTTTGTCCGCGAACCCTCCCGTTCCTTCCAGAACGGCCAACGGCTTTTTGGTCTCGAAAGCCGTGGTGAATTCGTGCACCGTTCCCATTCTGCCGCAAACCACGATCACGCCGTCGGCGCACTTGGTCATGATGACATTGCGGCCGACATAATCGGCTCCCGTATAGATCATCAGATCGAACGGTTTGACCGGCAATTTGTAGGTCTTTAGATGGGAATTCTCGGTAGCGGCCGGAGAAAATCCGATGTTAAAACCGCCGGCTTCGCTGCAGCCGAGCGCCGCGTAATAAGGGACTCCCGTGGTCGCGCCTGTCACCAAAACACAACCGTGTTCGGCCACCTGGCGGCCGAGGTCTTTGGTTATCTCCTCCACGCAGTCGCAGCAATGGTTAACCGTAGCCGCCCCCGAAACAACAATTTTGTAATTGCGCTTCACCATAATCTAGAAAAATTAAAATTGAATTAAATTTAATTCAATTTATCATAATTCGCTTGAAACAAAAAGGCTCTGTGCCGATACTCCAGGCAGGCGGCATCTGCAAAAATTTATAAAACAAAAACCCGCCTGTTGGCGAGTTCCCTGAAAATATTTCAGGACTTAAAAACTTTTGGATCATCTGTCTTTTTGGCTTGTTTGCACGCTTTGCGAGCTTTGAAAACTTCAATGCAAATGAGCACGGACAACAATAAGAGCAATCCCTGCTGTCCGTTGATGCTAATCGCCGAAGGGGTCAAAGCGTTCCAAGCGCTGGAGACCAGCCAACCGATAGCGGACAGGACAGCCACGATGATGGAAACCATCAGTACTGCCAAAAGGACCACGGCGATGACGGCTACCGCAACCAAAACAAGAAAAACAGCTGCCGCCACGCAGATCAATGCTCCAAGAAGGTTGATAAACAACCCTAGAAGAGGCAATATCTCCGGCATCGAAAAAAACAGAACCAGCAAAAAAACAACAAATCCAATGAATTTAAGCATAATTTGGCGCTCATCATTTCTGTGAGCGCTAATTAATTTTGCGACCTTTGTAAAGGCGAATTCTCATCTGAATTAGAATGTTTTGGTAAAATGAATTAATGAAAAACCAAAAAAAAGTTCTCGCACTTTTCGAACGGCGAACGAGATGAAATATATTTCTTGAGGAAGAAAGGATATTCGT
>JBAZHV010000015.1:0-24190 GCA_041652155.1 Minisyncoccota bacterium | reverse complement strand
TGAGATTCCTGCTTTTTTGAGAAGGAATGACTCGAGTAATCAACAGAAACCGGAGAATAAATGATTTTGAGACCGAAGCCGATGAGTTCTCAAAAAAGCAGCCGATTCGCCCTTTTTTGAGAAGGAATGACTCGACTGGCCAGCAGAAGCCGGAGAATAAATAAATTGCAAAAGAACCAATAACCAGTCGGGGTCAGAAGATTCGGAGGATAAAATATTCCTGCATCTTTGTTCGCGTTATCAGGCAAACAAAGAGGCAAGGGATCCAGAATTATTATGCAACAGCAACAAATATCGATAAAAAAAGCGGTTTTCCCGATCGCGGGAATGGCTACGAGATTTTTACCGTTGTCAAAAGTAGTCTCAAAAGAGCTGATCCCTTTGGTGGACAAGCCCTTGATCCACTACACCGTCAGGGAAGCTATCGACTCCGGCATCAAAGAGATAATTTTTGTGGTCCGGCCCAAGCAGAAAGATGTTTTGCAATATTTCCAGCCCGATCTTAAATTGGAAAAAATACTGGAGGAGAAGAACAAGCTTGAAGAGCTGGAGGCCTTGAAGGAAATAAAAGAGATGGCCAGAGACGTCACTTTTTCTTTTGCCGTGCAGAAATATCCTTTGGGCGACGGAGATGCCGTTTTTCAGGCCAAAGCTTTGGTGGGCGACGAGCCTTTCGCCGTTTTTCTTTGCGATGATGTTATCGACTCCGAAGTTCCGGTCTTGGCCCAGCTTTTGGAAGTTTTTGGCACATGCCAACGCCCTGTCATCGCGTTGAAACAGCTGCCCCCTGAAAAGCTTTATCATTACGGCGTTGCCGATGTGGAAAAAATAGCCAATTGTTTTTATAAATTCAAGAATATGATCGAAAAGCCCAAAGAAGGGCAGGCGCCGTCCGATCTGGCATTGGTTGGCAGATCGATATTGACCCCTGACGTATTCGATTATTTGAAACCTCAAAAAAGGTTGAAGGTCAGCGATTCCTCTTTGCTTAATCCGACCCTTGGCAAAATGGCCCTTGAAGGCAAAGGAGTTTACGGCTATGAGTTCAAAGGAGAATGGCTGGAGTGCGGAGACAAATTGCGCTGGTTCTATTCCTTCCTCCACATGGCGATCAAGCATCCGGAACTGGGAGAAGATGTCAAAGCTTGCCTAAGAAAATTTAAGATCTAAGCGCCATGGATGCATACGATCTGATCATTATCGGCGGCGGTCCGGCCGGAATAACTGCTGGCATATACGCCGCGCGCCAAAAGATCAATACGCTGATAGTGACCAAAAGTTTCGGCGGCCAGATCATCCGCAAGTCCGTAGGGATAGAAAATTATCCGGGCTTTGATCATATCTCCAGTATGGATCTGATAAAACGCTTGGAAGAACAATTGAGCCGGTATGAAGTTCCGGTTGAATTTGGAGAGGTAGCCGATCTGACGATGTCGGGCGGCTATTTTTTTGTGGCCACCGAAGAAAGCAAATTCCAGGCCAGGTCGGTGATCGTCTCTTCGGGCGCCAACCCGAGATTTTTGAACATACCGGGCGAAAAAGAATTTGTCGGGAAAGGCGTGAGCTATTGCACGGCCTGCGACGGGCCAGTTTTTAAGAACAAGAAAGTGGCAGTTATCGGCGGAGGGAACGCCGGCTTTGAAACAGCTATTTTCATGACCGGCTACGCCAGCAAAGTTTATATTATAGAGTCCGGTCCCGAAGTTCGGGCGGATGCTTCCAACCGGGAAAAAGCCGGATCGACCGGCAAGATAGAGATAATAACCAACGCGGCGATCAAGCAAATTTCCGGAGAAAAATTCGTTGATAAAATGATCTACCGGGACATATCGGGAAACGCGGACAGATCGATAGCCGTGGACGGTATTTTTTTCGAAGTCGGTTATCAGCCCAGTTCCGGTTTTATCAAAGGCGATTTGGTTGATTTTAATGAAAAAAGAGAGATCAAAGTTGATTTTGAAACTCTGGAAACAAAAACACCGGGGCTTTTTGCCCCCGGCGATGTTAACAGCGGGAAGAACAAACAGATAGTCATAGCTTGCGGACAGGGAGCGAAAGCGGCTCTCTCGGCTTATACACATTTACAAAAGGCGGAGAAGAACTAAAATATATGTATATATTCGAATGTTGAATGTCGAGGGGCGAATGTCGTAACGATTTTCGACTCTCGATCTTCGACAGTCAAAACTATTTTTATGAAAATTTTATCATTGAAAGCCAGGGAGATATTGGATTCGAGGTCCAATCCGACTATAGAGGTTGAGTTGGCGACGGAAAAAGGAATTTTTGTCGCTTGCGCTCCTTCCGGCGCTTCGACCGGAGCTCATGAAGCTTTAGAATTGAGGGATGGCGGCCCCCGCCGCGGAGGGCTTGGCGTTTTGAAAGCCGTGAAAAATATAGAAGAGATCATCGCCCCTCAGATGATCGGAAAAGAATTTTCCGGACAAAAAGAGATCGATCAGATGATGCTGGATCTGGATGGGACGGAGAACAAGTCCAAACTGGGAGCCAATGCCATGGTGGCGGTTTCGATGGCCGCTTGCCGGGCTTTTGCCAAAGACAAAGAAACCCCCTTGTATCAATACATCAACGAAATTTTCAATTCCATCTTCAGATCTTCCGGCGGCGGAGTGAAGCCGTCTTTGCCGAGGCCTTGCTTCAATGTTATCAACGGGGGCGCTCACGCAGGCAACGAGCTGGACGTCCAGGAATTTATGATCGTTCCGCAAGCCGATTCTTACGATGAGAATCTGGAGATCGGCGCAGAAACATACCGCAGTCTAAAGCAGGTTTTGAAGGATGAGATCAGCTCCTCGGCTGTCAATGTCGGCGATGAGGGCGGTTTTGCCCCGGCGATACGCTTCCCGACACATGCTCTTGATCTTATTTTGGCCGCGGTTGAGAAAGCCGGAGTTAGAGACAGGGTAAAGGTCATCTTAGACGTGGCGGCTTCCCAATTTTTAAAAGAGGGGAGATACCAAACCCGAATGGGAGTTTTTGCCGGAGAGGGGTTATCTGAATATTATTTCGACATGATCTCCAAATATCCGATCATCGGTTTGGAAGATCCGTTTGCCGAGGACGATATCGATTCCTGGAAAAATTTTAAAGCGGGAGCCGATGAAAAATTATTGGTGATTGCCGACGATCTGACCGTCACCAATACAAAAAGAATGAAATTGGCCCAAGAGAACAGATGCTGTAACGCGATGATCTTGAAGATCAACCAGATAGGAACGGTTATCGAATCGCTGGCCGCGGCGAATTTGGCCAAAGAATTCGGATGGAAGATAATCGTGTCCCATCGTTCGGGCGAAACAGGAGATGATTTTATTTCCGACCTGGCTGTCGGCATTGGCGCCGAATTTATGAAATCCGGAGCTCCGGCCAGAGGGGAGAGAACAGCGAAATATAATCGTTTGTCGAAAATTGCCGGCGAGCTGCAGGCCAAATTATGATAAATATTCCTCCGTCTTTAGTTCTCCAAGTGCTCACGATCTTTTTATGGTCTGGAGCGGTTTTAAGCATTTTTTTCGGAGTGTTTACTTGGTTGCAGGATCGGAAGTCTTCGATCAATAAGATATTCGCGCTGGTAACCATCT
This sequence comes from Minisyncoccota bacterium, assembly GCA_041652155.1. Classification (GTDB taxonomy): domain Bacteria; phylum Patescibacteriota; class Minisyncoccia; order Minisyncoccales; family JAQTVQ01; genus CAIMDX01. The sequence goes on along the minus strand of JBAZHV010000015.1, from coordinate 20,588 downwards.
CGGTCGCTATCTGGCTGGGAGCCACCGTGCCGATGCTCAATAACTGCCAGACCGACTCGATCGCTTATTTTTGGGACAAGGTGGTTTATTGCGGCGTAGTGTTCATACCCATTTTCCTTTACCATTTTGCGCTGATAATGGGCCAAGAAAAAAGAAAATCTTACAAGGTTCTGTTGCCGATCGGCTATTTGATAGCAACGTCTTTTCTCTTCCTCCTTTGGTTCTTTCCCCAACTTTTTATCTTGGGATCGTTCAAGTATAAATGGGGCTGCCACAGCATCGCCCAGCCGGGACACAATTTCTTCCTGGCGTATTTCGTCGGGTTTTTGCTTATTTTCTTTTATAAAATGTTTAAGCTTTGGAGGGGATCTGCCGATCCGGTCCTTAGAGTCCAGAGCAAATACATCTTTTTTTCTTTCCTATTTTTGTTCGCCAGCTCCCTGGCATTTCTTCCCGGATATAAGATAGGCGTTTTTCCGATAGCCTATGTTTTCCCGGTCATTTGGATACTTGTTTTGACCTATGCCATTACGCGGCACAGCCTTTTGAACGCCAAAGTCATTATCGTCGATGTGTTGGCGGCGTTAGTGGTCTTCACTATCTTCGTTTATATTTTGCTTTCCAAAGGAGCCGATGATGCCGTTATCAGAATTTCTTTCTTGGGATTGATACTTATTTTTGCCTGGCTGGCCGTCCGCGGCGTGCACCGCGAGATCAGCGAGAAAGAGCGGCTGGGTATCATGGTCAAAGAACGCACCAAGGAGCTGGAAGAAGCCAAGGGAATCGCCGAGGAAAGAGCCAAGGAGCTGGAGAGATGGTATAATCTTACAGTCGGCCGCGAATTGAAAATGGCCGAGCTTAAAAAGAGAATGGACGAGATGGAGGAACAATTAAAAAAGAAATAAAAATTTTTAATATGTACAAAATTGTTTTTTTGCGGCACGGCGAAAGCCTTTGGAACAAAGAGAACCGTTTTACCGGCTGGACGGACATAGATCTGTCCGAAGACGGAATTATCCAAGCCCGGGAAGCGGCCCAGCTTTTGAAAAAAGAAGGTTTTGTTTTTGATATCGCTTTCACATCGGTTTTAAAAAGATCGATAAGGACTCTTTGGATCGTATTGGATAAAATGGATATGATGTGGATACCGGTTCGTAATTCCTGGAGGCTGAACGAAAGGCATTATGGGGCTTTGCAGGGATTAAACAAGGCAGAGATGGTCCAAAAGTACGGAGAAGAACAGGTTTTTGCATGGAGGAGAGGTTTCGATGTCAGACCGCCGGAGCTTGCGTCCGAAGACCTTTCTCATCCGGCCAATGATAGCAGATACGCCGATGTTTTGAGAGAAGATCTTCCTTCCGCCGAATCTCTTTGCGATACTTGCAAGAGGTGCGTGCCTTATTGGCTGTCGGATATCGCTTCGGCGGTAAAAGCGGGGAAAAAAGTCTTGGTTTCCGCCCACGGCAACAGCTTGCGGGCCATTATTAAATATCTTGATGGAATTTCAGACCAGGATATATCCAACATCGATATCCCCACCGGGGTGCCGCTGGTTTACGAACTCGATGAGAATTTAAAGCCCATAAAGCATTATTATTTGGGAGACCAAGCGGAGGTAGAAAGGCGGATCGAGCAAGTTAAGAACCAGGGAAAAGCCAAATAATAACGGAAGCCGCGGACACCCCGATTTTCAAAATTAATCAAATATAATCAAACAAATTATGGATACACCAAGAGTCAGAATTTTTTCCACGCCGTCCTGCCCTTACTGCGAAACATTAAAGCAGTTTTTGGCCAAGAGGGATGTGGCGTTCGAAGATATCGATGTGGGCAAAGACGACCAGGCCCGCAATCTGATGGTCGAAAAGACCGGCCAGATGGCAGTGCCTGTGATCGCCATCGGCGAAGAGTTCATTGCCGGTTTCGATAAAAAAAGGATTTGCGAATTGTTGAATATAAAATAGCCGATCATATCGGCCTTATAATAAGATAAGAATCTCAAATTGCGGAGAAGAGCGGTCTTTAAAGTAAAAGATCGCTTCGGCCCGGGTTTGGCAGACGTTTATGGCAGCAAAAGTAGCGATCAACGGTTTTGGCCGCATCGGCCGCGCGGTTTTAAAAATAATTTTGGATAGCCATCCCGATCTTCAGGTCGTTGCGATAAACGATCTGGCGGATTGCAATACTTTGGCTCATTTGGTTAAATTCGATTCGATCTACAGAAAATACGATAAAGACATCCAGGTCAAAGAGAGCTCTCTTGTCGTCGGCAATGCCGAGATAAGAACTTTTGCCGAAGTGGATCCTGCAAAGTTGCCCTGGAAAGATCTGGGGGCGGACATCGTTCTGGAATGCACCGGCAGGTTCACTAAATATGAAGACCTGATGAAACACGTTGAGGCCGGAGCTAAAAGAGTTATCATGTCCGCTCCTTCCAAGACCCCGGACAAGGTCCCTTCTTATCTGCTCGGCATAAACGCCGGCCAGTTCGATCCGCAAAAAGATCAGGTTATGGATATGGGTTCCTGCACGACAAATTGTCTTGCTCCCGTAGCCAAAGTGCTCGATGAAAATCTTAAGATCGTGCGCGGTTTTATGACCACGATCCACGCTTACACCAACGATCAAAAAATATTGGATGTGTCCCATAAAGATTTGAGAAGAGCCCGAGCCGCAGGCATGAATATTATTCCGACCACCACTGGCGCAGCCAAGACCATCGGCAAGGTCATTCCTTCCTTGAAAGGAAAGCTGGACGGTATCGCTATGCGCGTACCAGTGCCGACCGGATCAGTGGTGGATCTGGTTTGTGAGGTCGAGAAGAAAGCGACCGCGGAAGAGATCAACAACATCTTCAAAGAAGCGGCCAAAAGGCCGGAATTCCAAGGAATATTCAAAGTCGAAGAAGCTCCGCTGGTTTCCTCCGACTATATCGGATGTTCTTATTCCTCGATATTGGACGCTCCATTGACCATGGCCAATGAAAATCTCGTAAAAGTCGTTGCCTGGTACGACAACGAATGGGGATATTCCTGCCGCTTGGCGGATTTCACCGATTTTATAGGAAAAAGGATATAACCGAAAGCTGCGCAGGTGTCACCTGTGCAGCTTTTTTAGTTTGCAGGGATCAGCTTGCGGCTGGCAGCTTTTCCGCCTCGCGAAAAATGTTTAACGAGGGTGAATTTTTTCCGGGTAGTAAGAATATGCAAGCTCGTCGCAGGCTGTGTAAAATTGCGGGGTTTCCCGAGGAATTTATTTGGGCTATAATAAATGAAGTTTCGGGAAATTAAATAGTGCGCTGATGTATCATCAGCGCGTATTTCAAGAAAAAATATGGAAGAAAAAGATTATTATTACCCTACCGAAGAATTCAAAAAAATAGCTTGGTCCAAAGACCAGGCGCTTTATAAAGAAGGGGCCGGCAATCCGGTTAAATTTTGGGAAAAGAGGTCTAAAGAACTTTTTTGGTCCAAAAAATGGTCCAAAACTTTCATCCATAACCCTCCGCATTTCGAATGGTTCCAGGGAGGGAAAATAAATATAACATCCAATATTTTTGAGAACAATCCTTTGGGTTTCGAGACGATCAAAAACAAAGTTGCTTTGATCTGGGAGCCGGAGCCGACCGAAGAAGCGTCCAGATACATAACCTATTACGAGCTTTTTCGCCAGGTCAACCGTTTCGCCAACGCCCTAAAAAAAATGGGAGTGAAGAAAGGGGATGTGATCGGGATATATTTGCCGATGATCCCCGAGATCATCGTCGCGATGCTTGCCTGCGCGCGCATCGGAGCCGTGCACAATGTTGTTTTTTCCGCTTTCTCCGCTCAGGCTTTGAAGGTCAGACTGGATTATACCGGAGCCAAGATATTGATAACGGCCGACGGTTATTTCAGGCGCAATAAAACAGTACCGCTTAAAGAATCGGCCGATCAGGGAATAGAAGGAACCAAGGTGGAGAAGGTTATTGTCATCAAAAGAATGGGCCGGGAAATCCCATGGAATAGCCAGAGGGATGTTTGGTATGGAGATCTGGTCAAGGACGAAAAAGATTTTTGTCCGGCTGAAGATACGAACAGCAGCGACCTTTTGTTCATCCTCCCCGAGAGCGGCACCGCCGGACAATTTTTGCCGATATACCATACGATGGGCGGTTATACGGTCCAGGCTTATTGGACCGGCAAATGGGTTTTCAATTACAGGCAGGACGATATTTTTTGGAGCACGGCCGATATGGGCTGGGTCAGCGCCCATACTTATAATTGCTATTCCCCGCTGCTTAACGGCGTGACATTTTTGATCTTTGAAGGAGCGATAGACTGGCCTGATTCCACCCGCTGGGCGCAGGTCATTCAGGAGCACGGGATAACGACTTTTTACACGTCCCCGACAGCTATCCGTATGTTTATGAAATACGGAACGGAGGTATTAAAGCCTTACGATTTTAGCACTCTAAGGCTGTTGGGATCCGTCGGCGAGGCGCTGAATGAAGAAGCCTGGCATTGGTATTATAAAGAGATAGGAAAAGACAGATGTCCCATAGTCGATACCTGGTGGCAGACGGAAACCGGAGGCGTTATGGTAAGTTCTTTACCCGGGGTCGGGCCGTTCAGGCCGGGCTTTGTCGGACTGCCTTTGCCGGGAATGAAAACCGCCATATTGGACGAGCAAGGCAAAGAATGCAAAACCGACGAGAAAGGAAATTTAGTCTTGCTGCCCCCATACGCTCCCTCTCTTTTGACCGGGATATACAATGACGACAAAAAATATATAGATACTTATTGGTCCAAATACGGAAATAAAATTTATTTTCCGGGAGATACGGCCATAAAAGATAAAAAAGGATTGATAAAAATAACGGGAAGAGCCGACGATATGATCAAGATCTCCGGACATCGCTTGACCACCAGCGAAATGGAAAGAGCGGTTTTAAAATTGAGCGATTTTACCGAGACCGCGGTGATAGGCGTTCCGGACCCGATCAAAGGCGACGTACCCATAGTTTTCGCCGTGTCCCGTTCGGACAGAAGCGAATCGGACCTGGCGCAGGAGATCGTGGACCAGATCAGAAAGGAAATAGGCGCGATCGCTTCGCCCAAAAAAGTGATCATCTCTTCCGATCTGCCCAAAACCCGTTCGGGAAAAGTTATGAGGCTGCTTTTGAAAAATATTTTTATGGGACAGGATTTGGGAGATTTGTCGAACGTTTCCAATCCCGATATAATCAAAGTCATAGAAGAGAAATCCAGATCGTAACCGGATATGTCCAGCAATTTTTTAAAAGATCAAAAAGGTTCGTTCACTCTCATTTTGGATATTATTTTTGTCATTTTTTTTCTGATCTTGGGAATAGTTCTTCTTGCGAACAATGGCACTTTGTCGAAGATGTTCAAATGAGATTTTAACGGAAGACCGGCTTTGAAGCCGGGCGATCCGTTATTTTATAAAAGCGATTAACAAGATAAATTAAAATTAAATTCCTTAACTTTATGGACACACCAATGGATACGCAAACAGCAAGAGACAAAAAGTTCTTATTATGGTTCGGAGAGCTGAGTAAACAAGATACGCCTCTGGTGGGAGGAAAAAATTCATCTTTGGGAGAAATGTTTTCCAAACTGACATCCTTGGGCGTTAATATTCCCAACGGTTTCGCTTTGACTTCCGCGGCTTATTGGCATTTTTTGAAATATAACAAGATCGACGAAAAGCTGCCCGAGATATTCAAAAAGCTTGATCATAAAGATCTGAAATCTTTGAAAGAGACAAGCAAAAAAATAAGGACCCTTATTTTAAAGGGAGAATTTCCCCCGGAGCTGGAAAAAGAGATAACGGAAAATTATCAAAAGCTTTGCGAATATTACAAACAAAAGAACGTGGACGTGGCGGTAAGGTCTTCCGCCACGGCCGAAGACTTGGCTGATGCTTCTTTCGCCGGACAGCACGAAACTTATTTGAACATTTCAGGCAAAAAGGCTTTGCTCGATGCCGCCAAAAAATGTATTTCTTCGCTTTTCTTGGACCGCGCGATCGTTTACCGCGAGGAAAAAGGGTTCGACCACTTGAAGGTCGCTTTGTCCGTGGGGGTGATGAAGATGGTCCGTTCCGATCTGTCGTCTTCGGGAATTATGTTCACTCTTGACACCGAAAGCGGTTTCCGCGGAGTGGTTTCCATCAGTTCGATCTATGGAGTTGGAGAATTGATCGTCAAGGGCCGCATTACTTCCGATCAATTTTACGTCTCCAAAGACGGAATGAAAAGAGGTTTTAAATCGATCATCGTCAAAAATATAGGCCGCAAAGACAAAAAATATATTTATGCTGCTTCGGGACTCAAAGAAGTGTCGGTCGCCCTTAAAGATCAGGCCAAATTCTCTTTGACAGATGATGAGATAATGAAGCTGGCCGCTTGGGGCTGCCAGATCGAAGAGCATTACCAGCATCCGCAGGATATAGAATGGGCAAAAGACGGAAAGACCAAAGAGCTTTTCATCGTCCAATCAAGGCCGGAAACAATCCATTCCCAGGAAAATCAAGATCAAGTTTATCAGGAGTATGAGATCAAACCCGAGTCCGCTCCGATCATTGAAGCGACTGCCGTTGGAAATAAAATAGGACAAGGCAAAGCAAAGGTCATTCCTGATGTGGCCCAGATCAGCCAGTTCAAACCCGGAGAGGTTTTGATCACCAATATGACCGATCCGGATTGGATGCCTATCATGCGCATCGCTTCCGCCATTGTTACCAACGAAGGTTCAAGAACTTGCCATGCCGCCATTGTTTCGCGCGAATTGGGCATCCCTTGCATCGTTGGCGCAAAGAACGCCACTAAAACATTGAAGACCGGACAGGAAGTGACGGTCGATTGCAGCCAGGGTTCGGGCCGTGTTTATGCCGGGATAGTTCCTTTCAAGATAAAGAAATATGACTTGAAAACTCTGCCCAAATTGGATACCAAAATAATGCTTAACGTGGGAGCGCCGGACGCGGCTTTTAAATCTTCGTTTTTGCCCAACTCCGGAGTGGGATTGGCCAGAGTGGAATTTATTTTTGCCGATAAGATCAAAGTTCATCCTTTGGCTTTATATAATTTTGCCAAGATCAAAGACAAAAAAGAAAAAGCCAAGATCGAAGAAGCCACATTCGGGTACAAAGACAAAAAAGAATTTTTTGTGAACAAATTGGCCGAAGGGATCGCCCAGATCGGCGCCGCTTTTTATCCCAAGCCGGTGATCGTGAGATTCTCCGATTTCAAGACTAACGAATACAGGGCTTTGATCGGCGGAGAACAATACGAGCCGGTGGAATCCAACCCGATGATCGGCTGGCGCGGAGCTTCCCGTTATTATGATGAGACTTTCCGCCCCGCTTTCGAAATGGAATGCCAGGCTCTCAAAAAAGTCCGCGAAGAGTTCGGCCTTACCAATGTTTGGACCATGATCCCTTTCTGCCGCACGGTAGAAGAAGGCAAAAAAGTTCTTGCATTGATGGCCAAGAACGGCCTGGAAAAAGGCAAAGACGGTTTGAAAGTCATGGTAATGTGCGAAATTCCTTCCAATGTCCTTTTATCCGAACAATTTTTAGAGATATTCGACGGCATGTCCATCGGCTCCAACGATTTGACGCAATTGACCCTTGGACTCGACCGCGATGCGGGAACGTTATCTCATATCGGCAATGAACAAAACGAGGCTATAAAGAAATTGATCTCCTCGGTCATCAAGACCTGCAAAGAAAAAGAAAAATATTGCGGTATTTGCGGCCAGGCGCCGTCGGATTACGTCGAATTTGCCGACTTCTTGATGAAAGAAGGGATCGAAAGCATGTCGCTCAATCCGGATTCCGTAATGAAAACAATATTCAGCTTGTCGAACTTGAAGAAATAAAAAAGCAGAAAATGTCCGCCCTCGCAATGAGGGCGGACATTTTTGCCGCCAATAGCGCGAATTGAAAATAAATTATCTTGTAAAATTATGTTTGATGTCGTCACTTTCGGCTCTGCCGCCTTGGATATAGAGGTGCTGATGCCAAAAAATATCATCAGGGAAGATAACAAATCCATTGCCGGAAAAGCTTATTGTTTTAATTTGGGATCAAAATTGGATGTTAAAGATATGTATTTTGGATTCGGCGGAGGAGGGGTGAACACGGCCGCCACTTTCAAAAAACAGGGATTTAAAACGGCTTATTGCGGGATGGTCGGGCAAGACATATCGGGAAAAGAAATAATCGAATATTTGAACGGGCAAGGCATCGACTCGAGCTTGGTCAAAACAACAAAAGAAAAGCTGACCAATAATTCGGTGATAATGGACAATGCTACGGAAGACAGGACGGTTTTAGCTTATCGCGGAGCTTCCGAGCTCTTGAGCGGGAAAGATCTGCCCAAAGATCTGCAGGCCAAGTGGTTCTATTTGGCGCCGTTATCGGGAAAGTTAAGCGGTGCGACCGAGGACATCTTGGATCTTGCGCGAAAGAACGGGGTGAAGACAGCGGTTAATCTCGGCAATTCGCAGCTAAAAATGCCCAAACCCAAATTGAAGATAATATTGGAAAAAATAGACGTGCTGATCTTGAACAAGGAAGAAGCCTCTATCCTTACAAATATCGGATATAACGAGGAGAGAGAAATAGTTTTAAAATTGTTCCGGATGCACGCCGGCATAAACGTAATGACCAAGGGGAAAGACGGCGTTACGGTGACCGATGGCAAAAAGGCATACGAGGCAAAATTAAAAAAATTCAAAGTGATCGACGAGACCGGAGCGGGAGATTCTTTCGGATCGGGCTTCGTCTCCGGATTGATAAAAACGGGGGATATCGAATATTCCATAAAATTAGGGCTGGCCAACTCAAAATACGCTCTTCTTGTCAGAGGAGCGACAACCGGTTTGCTGTCTGAAAAAGACAATTATCTCGTCGAGAAAGAGGGAATTAAGGTGAGAAAATCGATATTCGAGAGTCGAAGGTAGAAGGTCGTAACGACATTCCATTCTCGACATTCGACATTCGAATGGAGTGGATAAGTCCGCTTTTCTTATCTTTTTATTTTTTTGGTATAATTATCGAAAGGAAAGGGTATAACTATTTAAATTTCGTTGGTTTGCCGATGGCGGCGCTATTGCATCGTTCGCCGCAGGTTGCCAGCGCCAGTTTTTGATGAAGATCACACTTAGCGCGATCAAAGCGGATATCGGCAGCATCGGCGGACATATCAAGCCGTCTAACGATGTTTTTGCCGCGGTGCAAGACTATATCAGATCGAAAAGCAAAGGAATTTTTATCGACTATAAAATTACTTATACCGGGGACGACATTGCTATCCTCTCCACCCATACGGGAGGCCAGCTGAACGAGAAGGTGCACAGGGTTTGCTGGGAGGCTTTTCTCGCCGGAGGCAAAGTTGCCGCTTCTCAAGGACTTTATGGCGCCAAACAGGATCTTCTGAAGCAAGATTTCAAGGGCAGCGTTAAGGGCATGGGACCGGCTGTAGCCGAATTGGAATTTGAAGAAAGGTCCGCGGAACCGTTTTTATTTTTTGCGGCGGACAAAACCGATCCCGGAGCTTTCAATATGCCGGCTTATTTATCTTTCTGCGATCCGATGCACAACGCCGGGCTGCTTATTTCTTCCAAATTAAGAGAGGGATTCACTTTCAGGATATTGGACGCCAGCTACACCGAAGCGGACAGGATCATAGAGCTTAACACTCCTGAAAATATTTATGATATAGCCGTCCTTTTAAGGGACACTGAAAGATTTTTTATAGAAGGAATATATTCCCGCGCCAGCGGAGAGCAAGTGGTGGCTGTCAGCACGACCCGTTTAAGGAACATAGCCGGAAAATATACGGGCAAAGACGATCCGGTAATGCTGGTCAGGACTCAAAAAGATTTCCCGGGAACAGGAGAGGTCTTGTCTCCTTGGTCTATCGGCGCTTTCGTCGCCGGATTTATGAGAGGATCGCATTATGGTCCTTTGATGCCCGTCAAGCAAAATTCCGATATTTCATTTTTTGACGGCCCTCCGATAGTCAGCGCCGCCGCTTATTCCATACACGACGGCAAGCTTACCGAGGCGGCCGATGCTTTCGACCATCCTTATTGGGACTATATCAGGACGCAGGTTTCCCGCAAAGCGGAAGAATTAAGGCGCCAAGGATTTTTCGGACCCGCGATGCTGCCTTATTCCGAGCTGGAATACGGCGAGATCGTTGAAGTATTGCAAGAATTAGACAAAAGGTTTATAATCAAAAAATAGTTTACGAGCCTTTGTCTTGGCTTTAAAGGCCGGGGTAAGATCGTAGTAAATTATATATGCAACAATCAAAGGATCTTTTTTCGATAAGCAAAAATAAAATAGCTTATTCGGTTGTTGCTGTGTTCTTGATAATAGCAATAGGGCTGGCAGCATGGTTCTTTTGGGGCGACCGGCTCGTGGTCGTTACCCAGCAGTCTGAATATGCCAAAACAGAGGATAATTTGAGGCTGAACATAAAGAGCTACGCCTTGCAGGATGTCTGCTTCTCTTCTTGCTATCCTTACTATATTCAAAAGAAAGACGGAACGTGGGAAAACTATCCTTTTGCCAAATGCGATCGCCAGGAAGTCGCTACGGAATGCGTTAAAGCCTTTAATCTTGTAGGGCGAGGCATAGATCTGACGAATTGGGATAATCTTTTATTGGCAGACTTTCATCGCTTGGCTTTGCCGGCTTGCATAGGATGCAAAGAAGGAGATCCTTTCAGGACAGATAAAGTTTTTTATTCCAACGAATTTTTAATCAAATAGGAATCGTTTCGCGATTCTCAATTTTCTCCAATTTGTTCCGTTTCGGATTTTTATTTCCGCGACAAAGACAATGGAGGCAGGACAGAAGATAAAATAAAAATACCATTATGATCTCACTTGAAGCAAAAAAAAGAAAAATCCAAGGAAAACAAACAAAGAACTTGAAAAGAGCCGGAACTGTTCCAGCAATTTTGTATGGTCCGGAAATTGAGAACATCTCGATAGAGGTGAACGCTAAAGATTTCAGAAAGGTTTTAAAAGAAGCCGGAGAAAATACGATGATCGGCTTAAAAATAGAAGGAGCCGCCAAAAAAGAATATGCCGTTTTGATCAAAAGCGTGGCCAACGACCCCATCCTTTCGGAACCTATCCATGTCGATTTTTACCAGCCGAATTTGAGCAAGGAATTGGAAGCGGATATCCCGTTGGAATTCGTCGGAATTGCGCCGGCGTTGCAATTAGGCGGCACATTGATCAAAAATGTCCAAAGCTTGACCGTCAAATCCCTTCCCCAGAATCTTCCCCATTCCATTAAGATCGATGTCGGCAGTCTGAAGACATTTGAAGACGTCATTTTGGCTAAAGACCTTTCTCTGCCGGAGAACGTGAAGATAGTTGGAAATATCGAGGAAGTGGTGGCCCAAGTGATGGAGCCGGAAAAAGTTGAAGAAGAATTGGCCAAGCCGGTTGAAGAAGGAGTTGACTCTATTGAAAAAGTAGAGAAGAAGAAAGAAGAGGAGCCGGAGGAGGACGCTAAATAGATCGCCGTCCGTTTCGCGCGATTCGCCGTCCGAACTTAAGTTTACTCCGTCAATTGCGTTCCAAGCTGGTCTTGCAGCCATGAGGCAAGCCGGCGGAGCGCATATTGCCAGATCAAAAAATGTCTTTTGCAAATTCAGGGAACATAAATTTGAGAAAGATGATTGCCTTATCGGCAATGGCCGGTTTTCTATTGCCGGTCTTTTTTATTTCCGCCCAGCAAACTAATTTGAACCTTGGCGATGTTTGTGAAAATGATGCCAAGATCGAGGCGGAGTGCGATAAGGTTTCGAAGGCTGATTGCAGAAAAATACTGGAAGATTGCCAGGGGTATTTTGAAGCTAAAAAAGCCGAAGTCGAGAAAGAAGTAGCTCAAACGGCCAAGGAAAAGAAGACCTTAAAAACGCAGATTGGCGGGTTGGACCAAAAGATAAAAGATATGAGCTATCAAATAAACCAATCGAATCTGGCCATCAAGGATCTCACGTTCCAAATAGATGACACTAAGGGATCCATCGATAAAACTAGCAACGACATAGAAGAACAGAAGAGAAAACTCGGCTTGGTTTTGCAGGCGACATTTGAGGAGGATCAGAAATCGGACGTGGAAGTGGTTCTTGGCAACAATACTCTGTCCAATTTTTACGACAACCTTGTCTATCTGGAAAATTTAAGCAGCAAGAGCCGGGACCTTCTTGACCAGATAAGAACTATGAAAAATTATCTGGAGGACCAAAAATCTTCTTTGGAGAATAAAACCGAGGATTTGAAAAATACCGTTGCGGTAAGAGAGATCCAAAAGCAGGAAAATTCCAAAACTAAAAAGGATAAAGAGTATTATTTGGGATTGACCGAGGCGCAATACAATCAGCAGGTCAAAGAACAGCAGAACTTGGCGAAAAAAGCGGCCGAGATCAAAGCTAGGATCTTTGACTTGGCGGGAGTTGCCGATACCGACGCGCCTAATTTTGAGCAAGCTTACCAAATGGCAAAGACCGCGGGAAATATTACCGGAGTAAGGCCGGCTTTCTTATTGGCAATATTAACCCAAGAGTCCAATTTGGGAAAAAATGTCGGGCAATGTTATGTTACTAACTTTACTACCGGAGCCGGGAAGCGCGCCACGGGCCAGAGCATTGCTAATGTGATGAAGCCAACCAGAGACGTAAACCCGTTCAAAAAGATTTGCGCCGACCTGGACAAAGATCCGGCAAAAACTTTAGTATCTTGTCCTATAGCAAGCGTGGGCGGATACGGCGGAGCGATGGGGCCGGGCCAATTCATACCCTCGACTTGGAATATTTACAGGACTCGCTTGGAAGCAATTTTGCAGCGTCCGGGAAATCCGTGGAATATTAACGATGCTTTTATCGCAACCGGTCTTTATGCTGCTGATTCGGGAGCGAAGGCGCAAACGTATAACAGCGAATGGAGAGCGGCGATGATCTATTTTGCAGGAAGCGTCAATCTTAAATATCGTTTTTACGGAGACAACGTTATGGCAATCGCCAACGGATATGCCGACGATATCGCGGCCATTGAAGGAAAGTAGTCTAGCTTGTAGGAATTAGCTTGTAGCTTGTAGAGGCCCTGTCTCCGCCTGGCGGAGACAGGAAAGGAATTTATATTTATAACTAAAAACCACGGGTATGCCCCGTGGTTTTTAGTTATATGATGCGTTTTTTGTCCGCTCAAGAGCGGACAAAACTCCTACAAGCTACTACCTACCAGCTACAAGCTAGTTACGCTCCCGCTTTTTTCATCGCTTCCGCTATTTTTTCCATCTTGCCGTCCATTATTTTTTCAATGCCGTGGAAGTTTTTGTTGATGCGATGGTCGGTAATGCGGTCTTGGGGGAAGTTGTAAGTTCTGATTTTCTCTTCGCGCGATCCTGTTCCGATTTGGCTCTTCCTGGCTCCGCCGATTTTCTCTTCCAGAGCTTTTTCATTTCTTTCCAGCAACCTGGCCCTTAAAAGGCTTAACGCGCTTTCTTTGTTCTGCATAAGGCTTCTTTCGGTTTGGGAAGTGACAACCATTCCGCTGGGAATGTGGGTCAATCTTATCGCGGACATTCTTTTATTAACATACTGTCCGCCCGCGCCGGAAGCTTTGTAGTAGTCTATTTTCAGGTCTTGCGGCCTGACAACCACTTGAGTCTCGTCCGGTTTGGCCAATACCGCAACGCTGGCGGTGGAGGTATGGACCCTGCCCGCTTTTTCCGTTTTTGGTATTCTTTGTATGCGGTGCACTCCGGCTTCGTGCATTAGATTTTCATATGCTCCCGGTCCGTTGATCTCGATGACTATTTCTTTGATGCCGCCCAATTCCGTCTGGTTGGAGTGTAAAATATTCGTTCCCCATCCCTGGTTTTGGGCATACCTGGTGTACATCCTTAGCAAGTCGGAAGCAAAAAGAGCCGCTTCGTCTCCTCCGACGCCGGCTCTTATTTCCAAGATGACTGCATTAATTGTGCTTGCTTCTCCTGGCATAAAAAAATTGATTTGTTTTACTTCTTTGCTTTTTTGTCCATTCTGTCCTTGAACTTCTGGACCTGTCCCACTTTAGCGGTAGCTCTGCGCTCGCCGGTAAAGAAAGGATGGCATTTGGAGCAAATTTCGACCTCGGTGAATTCTTTGGTCGATCCCAATTTGAAGTCCTGTCCGCAAGAACAGCGGATATGGGCATCGGGGTAATAAGCTGGATGGATCTCTTTTTTCATAATATATTTTTGAACGTCGAGGGTTGAAGGTCGAGCGTCGTTCCGACTTTCGACTTTCTATTATCGACCTCCTGAACTCATTTACAATTGTTAATATTAGCAAAAACAGGAAAATTTGCAAGGCTTAAACGGATATCGGCCAGATACTGCCTAGTTTTTGGATGAATGCCGGAAGTAATTCGTTCTTCCACCTTTAAAGGCTTTTCTTTTTTAGGCGGTAATGGTAAAATTGATTTTATATTCGAGTGTCGATATTCGAGTGTAGAATGTCGATGTTCGAGCGTTGAGAGTAGAATGTCGTAACGATTTTCGACCTTCGACATTCGATCTTCTAATTCCAACATTATCACTAATATTCCAAACCTTATGCCGTTTCTCAAACCATCGTCCCGCACCCTGGCCATCCTCGCTTCGGCCATAGTCCTGTCCCTTTCGGCCACATACATCGCCCTGGCCTGGACGGAACCGCGACCGGCACCACATGCCCGTAACCGTGGCAGCTCCCTTGAACACGGGAGGCACCGCCCAAACCAAGACAGGAGCTTTGGCCCTGACCGGCAATCTGACAGCTTCTTCTTTCATCGACTTTGATAACTACAACTACTATGTCAATCCTTCCGGACAGACGCTTTTGGCAGGCCCTGTCGGGATAGGCACGGCCTCTCCAAGTTCGGGTTCCAAATTTCACATCCTCCAAAGCAGTTACGGCTATCAAGACTCTGTCGTCGAAAGCGCTTTGCCTTCCATCAGATTGGTGGACAATGAGAACGGCCAATCATCTTTCGGGTTCCTGGCCGATGGAAGCAACTTTTACCTTGACGCATATACCTACGCCAATCGTTTTGCCAATTCCTATGGCAGCCATATCCTGACGATCCAGTCGGACGGCAAAGTGACGATTGCCGATGGAGGCCAGCTTTGCATTGGAACCAGTTGCGTGGCTTCGAGCACTTGGGCGACAATGGCGAGCGCGGCCGGAGGCGGAGGATCAGCAGGAAAGACTGATACGGTCCCAATCGATCTGTCTCCTTGCGCCGGGGATTATAACGGTTGCGGCGGAACGGTGGCGGATATGTCTTATGATCCGGGGTCCAATAGGCTGACAGCGGTTTTTGGCTACCCCGCTGTTTTTAGCGCAGGAATTAATATGAGCGATTTGACCCCGGTAGCTACCGGCGGAACTTATTGGGCAGATGGAACTATCAGCCAGACTTTTGTGGGCAGCGAATTTTGCACATTGAACAATACCAGCTATGCTCGTTACGGTTGCAACTCTCCTCTTTTATCTTGTCGAAAAGGAACGGGGACTGTTTATCAGCTCCATCCTATCGGAGCTTGCGGCTCCGGCATATCTTTTCTTCCTGCTTCTAATACTTATAGGCCAAGTAGAGCAAGATCTGACGGCACATATCTTTATTTGTTCGATGACGGAAGCTACAGCTGGAAAATATCTTTTAACTCTTATGGCGCAATGACCGTTGTTGATCATGGAAGCGGAATAGCTCGCCCCACTGTTGATGGCATATCATTAAAAATTTTGGGATCTCCGACTTTTCCTTATAACCATGTTATCTATGAAGCGAAGGGCGTCCCTGATTATGATCGAAGTTGCAATAGTCTTGGGCAGTGCGTGTTATCTCCGATCGGTTATTCCTTTTTCTGGCTTCGCCAAGTAGGGACTTACTAGAGCTAGAAATGAATTCCGGGCGAAAATTTCACTGTCTGTCGCATAAATAACACTCTATATAGGCATCCTAGAAATCTATTATTCCTAGCGGAGTTGATTTTTATTTTCTCTTCTGCTATAATTTTTTCATTATGGCAGTAGAAACTAATCAAATAACTATGAACAAAGATATTCAAATATCAATCGACGAAATGTCACAGGCTGGAGTTAATTTTGGGCACAAGACCTCGCGTCTTCATCCCAAGATGCAGCAGTACATATTAAAAGTCAAAGATTCTGTCCACGTCATCGACTTGGATAAAACCGCGCAAGCGTTAAAGGATGCTTTGAACTTGATCCGCAAAAACGTTATGGATGGAAAATCCGTTCTTTTTGTCGGCACAAAAGTCCATCTGCGCGACTTATTGGAAAAAACCGCTAAAGATTGCGGCTTTCCTTACGTCAAAGAAAGATGGATAGGCGGCACTTTCACTAATTTTGATGAGATCAAAAAAAGAGTGCAATATCTCAAGGACTTGGAAAATAAAACCAAGGAGGCCGAATATGAAAAGAATTATACCAAGAAGGAACGCTCTATGATGAATAGAGAGATTGCCAGATTGAACTTGAAATTCCGCGGTATCAAAGAAATGGACAGACTTCCCGCCGCTTTATTTGTTTTGGATATGAAAAAAGACTCCATAGCGATCAGCGAAGCCGGAAAGATGGGCATTAAAATTATCGCTATAGCCGATACAAATGTTAATCCTATGCTGGCCGATTATCCTATCCCGGCCAACGACGACGCAATCTCTTCCGTTAAATATATTTTAAACAAGATCAGCGAAGTCGTCGCGGAAGTCAGGCCGGATACTCGAACTTCGGCGGAAAAATAAACTAGAACCGCGGGACATTTCCTCATTTCCGTCTTTGAAAAGAGACCTATATCCAGATTGGCATTGATCTTTGTCACAAAGAGAATGGAGACAAATATCAGATCGAAGTCCGGCCTTCATTTGCCTGCCGAGGATCCAAAAAGCGAGGAGATGACCTTGATAATAAGAGAACTCTAAAATTTTCTAAAAATCTATGGTAACCATCGATCAAATCAAACAATTGAGAGAGGAAACAGGCATTTCCGTTACCGAATGCAAAAAAGCCTTGGTGGAAGCGAACGGCGATATCGAAAGAGCCAAAGACGTCTTGAAAGCCAGAGGAAAAACCATTGCTCAAAAGAAGGGAGACCGCGCGGCCAACGCGGGCACGATCGTCAGCTATATCCACCCCGGAAGCCAGGTAGGCGTTTTGTTGGATCTTCGTTGCGAGACGGATTTTGTCGCTCTCTCCGAAGATTTTGCGAAATTGGGCCATGAGATTTGCTTGCAGATCGCGGCAACTTCTCCGATGTATGCCAGCGAAAAAGATATACCGGAGGAGATTTTGAACAAAGAGAAAGAGATTGCCATGGAGCAGATCAAAGGATCCAACAAGCCGGAGAATATCGTCAACAATATTATCGAAGGGAAAATAAACAAATATAAAGCTGAAAATTCTCTCTTATTGCAGCCTTGGATAAAAGATCCGAGCAGAACGGTCAAAGATTTGGTCAACGATTATATCATTAAATTAGGAGAGAATATTTTGCCCAAGAGATTCGTTCGCTATGAACTTTCAACTTCCAGCTCTAATAGTTCTTGTCTCTAGTTTTTCGGGAATAGTTTTGATCGTATTAAAAAAAATGCCTGTACTGGCTTCATTGCCCGAAAATTCCACCCATCCATGGGAGGGATATTTTTTAAGGTTGAAGAAAAGATTTCAGGAAGCAAATCCTTTTAAAGGTACGAAACCAGAAACTTTTTTGCAGAAATTGCTTTCAAGAGTTAGAATATTATCGCTAAGAGCCGATAATAGGGCGATGGGCTGGATGGAATCGCTGGCAAAAAGGATCGAGAAAAAAAAGAACAAGATCTTCACGGAGATGTTCCCGGAAAATCAGGAGCATCGCAGCCTTTTTTCGAATCAGTCGAAAGTGAAGGAAGGAGAAAAGCCAGCCAATGACAATTATTGGCAAGAGATCAAAACTTCCGTTTCGGCCAAGCGCAGACCATCCCAAAAGAAAAAAAAGAATTCAAAGTAGATCGTTCGTTCGCAATATTTTATCTCACCCGCCGAAGCTCTCGCAACCTGCCTGTCGGCAGACAGGGAGCGAAGGAGGGTCCGCCCTTAATAATCCCGTTTGTAAAAGGACGAAGGGGAAGAAACGGTATCGCGGCGATATGCCTTCTTCGCCCGCTGAAGCTTCAGCGGAGGAGGGCTTAGCTCAATGGTACCCGCAGGGAGCAACTGTTCTTTACCCATAAAATCAGCCAGATCGAAAGGCAACAAACCAACTATGCCTCCTTAGCTCAATGGTAGAGCAACTGTTTTGTAAACAGTAGACGTTAGTTCGATTCTAATAGGAGGCTCCAAAGGCGGCAAATGATCGGGGAAACCCGATTTTTTGTTGACGCGTATTTTTCGTATATACTGGCATAAGGAACGATAAAAAATAGTTGGAAAAAATTAAAAATGAAACTGGATAATTTTCAAATCGCAGTTAATAAAATGAAGCGAAATCCGGAAGAGAGGTTTTCCATCTTCAGGAGTCTTCCGTTAAACCAGCAAGCGCAGGCATGTTTGGTATTAAGCAAATACCTTGCCTACGATCTCCTTTCCGGCATTGCGAATAAAGACGTGGCCGCGATACTCGAGCATCTTGATCCTGACGAAGCTACGGATATCCTTCAGCTTTTTTCACAAGAAAGGCAAGAGCAGTTGTTAATGATAATGAGCGACGAAATAAAAAGATCGGTGGAAAGGCTTATCCGATTCGATCCTGAAACCGCGGCAGGCTTGATGGACGTCGATTATATCCAGGTCAATGAAGACGACAGCATCGCCGAGGTTTCCAAACAATTCAAAGTTCATGAAAAAAGAACGGGCCGCCTCCCCACGATAATAGTTCTCAAAAGCGGGGGAGAGCTTTTGGGATATCTTCCCGGCCACGAACTCGGTTTTGCTTACCCCAAAGACAAGGCGAGAAAATACGTGAAGAAAATAACCACCATTTCTTATTCCGCTCCCCAGGAAGAAGCCGCCGAACTTTTCCGCAATTATCCCCATTCAAAAATGGCGGTGCTGGGCGAGACCGGACAGGTGATGGGAATAATTTATTCCGATGACGTCTTGCGGTTATTGCGGGAACAGGAATCCGCTTCGCTGTATAATTTCGCCGGCGTTTCCAAAGAGGAAAGCGTGCTCGACGGAACCGTTGATAAAGTAAGATTCCGCTATAAATGGCTGATCATAAACTTGGGGACGGCGTTTCTGGCATCTTTTGTTGTCAGCCTTTTTGACGCGACCATTTCGAAATATGGGTCTATATGCCGATCATCGCCGGAATGGGAGGCAATGCCGCCACGCAAACGATGGCGGTGATGGTCCGAGGGATAGCCTTGAAGCAGATAGATTTGAGCTCCCCGCTATATGCTCTCAAGAAAGAGGTTTCGGCCGGGTTCATAAACGGCATAATAAACGGAATAATCGTTGCCGCGGTCGTTATCATTATCAACAGGAACGTGATGATAGCTTTTATCCTGGCTTTAGCGATGGTGATAAATTTAATAGTGGCAAGTTTTTTTGGAACGCTGATCCCGCTGGTGATGAAAAAATTAGGCAAGGATCCCGCCTCTTCGGCGACAATATTCATAACCACGGCAACAGACGTGTTAGGGTTTTTGGCTTTTCTCGGACTGGCAAAATTATTGCTTCCCTAACCTGTCTTTTATCGCGGGTATCCGGGCCTGAAAATGCCCGTTTAAGCCCGTTTTTATTGCCTTTTTAACGATAGAATATCCGTTGTGGAAAAACCCTTGACAGGGTAAAAAATAAAGAGTAATAAATAATAGTACTTAAAAATTATATGGCCAAAAGAAACAGCAAACAATTTGTTGTGATCTGAAAGCAAGAAGAAAGCGCTGAAGTGAAAAAAGGGATCAGGGCCACCTGATTTTTTCTTTCCGGGAGTTAGAGGCCAAAAGGAAAGCAGTTTAAAAACAGAATAACAAAGTGATTAATTTAATAAAATAAATTAATTACTACGAACCGTAAAACACAATAAATTAGTAAGGTTTAGTAAATGATTTTTTAGAGTTGTCTCGTTATTTTTTTGAGAGTTTGATCCTAGCTCAGGATGAACGCTGGCGGCGTGGATAAGGCATGCAAGTCGTGCGGAATTGATATGCGATTACATCAAGTGTCAGTTCAGCGGCGAACGGGTTAGTAACACGTAGATACGCACTCCTAAGACGGAGATAGCCCATCGAAAGATGGGGTAATATCCGATGGTATCGCCCTTAAAGCGATTAAAGCCGCAAGGCGCTAAGGAAGCGGTCTGCGTCCCATCAGCTAGTTGGTAAGGTAATGGCTTACCAAGGCTATGACGGGTAGGCGGAGTAAGAGCTTGTCCGCCAACAAGGGCACTGAGATACGGGCCCTACTCCTACGGGAGGCAGCAGTCGAGAATATTGGACAATGGGGGAAACCCTGATCCAGCGACGCCGCGTGTTTGAAGAAGTTCTTCGGAATGTAAAAAACTTTTTTAAGGGAGCAATCC
>JBAZHV010000014.1:0-26773 GCA_041652155.1 Minisyncoccota bacterium | reverse complement strand
CTGCGCTCGCAATTAGCCGCTGGCGCACCAGCCGGCCCGGAATCGAGGCATCCACAACGCATTTTAGCCGCAGGTGGGGGGTAAAAGGTGTGCGTTGTGGAGTTTAAAAACTC
The DNA here is from genome assembly GCA_041652155.1 of Minisyncoccota bacterium. Taxonomy (GTDB): domain Bacteria; phylum Patescibacteriota; class Minisyncoccia; order Minisyncoccales; family JAQTVQ01; genus CAIMDX01. The sequence goes on along the minus strand of JBAZHV010000014.1, from coordinate 26,660 downwards.
TGCATTCACTCTGCATTCTAAGGAATGCAGAGTTTGGAAGGAATGCAGAGTTTTTAAAATGCCTCGATTCCGGGCGGGTCAGTGGCTGTTCCAAGGCTTGAGCCTTTGCGCCGGTGCTGTTTTCCCCTCCTCTAAAAGAGAGCCAGCTGATTGGCAAGCAAGGAAAGCTGGCTTTTTGTATAGGTCGGGGAAAACAGCACCTTGGTTCTACCTTGGGGTAGGTCAGTGAGCTTGTCCGGCTGGTGCTTGCGGCGCAAAATTGCCGAATCCTGCAATGCTCCAAGGATGGCAGACAGGAGCCGCCGGAAACCGCTCCCCCGCAAAAAGCCATTTAACGAAACCTCCGGCAAAAACCGCTTCGCTATATCAAATACCGTCTCCGACGGACTTTGATATTTTTTGCCTCCGGTTTCTATGGCTTTTTGCTCCTCCGCTTTTCCCGAAAGGCTTTTGCTAAATCGCAAAATCCTTTCCGAAAATTTCCGGCTCGAAATGCAAATCAGCCGCCGCCGTCCGGCTTTTAAAAATTCCGCTTTGGCGCGTAATTTTTAAAACACCCTTTTCCTATCGTCAAAGAGAGCAAGGCCGGACGGCGGCGGCTGATTTCACTCAACACCCTACGGCCAGATAACAAGAGGCAATTTTGCCTATGCCGGGGCTTTATCCTTCCGGTAGCTTTCCGCCTCCTCTTCGGCCATCAGCTTTTCCGTCCGCTCAACGCATTCCCGCTCAACCTCATCCCTATCCCGCAGATAGTCCGCACCGATCCCGATCTGCCTTGTAAGCAAATGGAAAGTTTCCTCTTCCCACGGCTTGCCGTCTTCCTCCATCATCTCCCACGGATACGGCACTGGAAGCGTCCGGATGCCAACAATGCCGTTCTCCGGCTTGTTGGCGATATAACAGCAGCGGGGCGGGGTTTCTTGAAGTTGCTGGATGTTTAGCTCCCATCCGGGCGGCTGGCGGAAGATCGGCCCCATCAGCTCCTTTGCCAATAGCTGAGCATCTTCACGATTAACGCGAAAACAGGCTTGAATCCCGCAATTGGCAAGGATGGAATCCCGCAGGTTTTCGGAAAGCTGGCTCAAATTCTGATGGGCCAGTATGAGGGAAAGCTGGTATTTTCTGGCTTCGCTCAAAATCTCGACAAAGCTGTCGGTGGCGAAATTCTGAAACTCGTCAATATACAAATAAAACGGCTGGCGTTTTGTTACCGGCATATCATCGCGGGAAAACGCCGCCATTTTGATTTTGCTCACCATCAAAGCCCCCAACAAATTCGCGCTGTCGCCCAGCCTTCCTTTATTCAAATTCACCAGCAAGATTTTCTTGTTGTCCATAATATCCCGCAGATTGAAAGAGCTTTTCGTTGAGGCAAAAATTTGTCTTATCGCCGGATCGGAAAGGAAAGCGTCAACTTTGTTGAGCGTTGATTCCAGCCATTCGTTCCAAGTCCGAACAGGCAGCGATTCAAAATATTTGAACCGCTGGAGGCAGGACGGGCTTTTGACATTGCGCAAAATCTTTTTGCGCACCGCCGGATCGGTCAAAAACAGCGGCAGCTCAACGAGCGTCAAATTGTTTTCCACCAGCGCGATCAAAGAATTGCGCATAATGTCGGCCATCCTTTCACCCCAAGCGTCCGCCCATATTTTTTTGAACGCTTCCACCAATTGCGCCGCCAGCCGTTCCGGCGGGATGCCCTTGATCGGTTCCAGCGGGTTAAAGCTGGCCGTATTCTCAAGATCGGTCGGATCAATTAGAACGATGTCTTTTTTGAAATCCTTTTGCGTCCAAAAATACAGCCAGCCTTTTATGTCCTCGATCAGATCGCCGTGCGGATCGATCACCCCGAAGCCTTCGCCTTGGATAATATCTTGAATGATGAGCGATTCCAAAAACTTGGACTTGCCCGAACCGGACGCGCCCACAGCGTAAAAATGGGTGCTGCGGTATTTCGTATCAATGCCCTTGATGTTGCCCTCCAAACCCGTGGCAACATTCAGCGGCCCGTTCACCCAGCCCAAGCCCATCCTTCCTTTTTCCACCGGAAACCGCCACAAAGGATATTCCAAATATGCCGTTTTCCCTTCCGGTAAAAGCGGCATGATCTCTTCTTTTCCAAACATACTTTTTAAAAACGCCTTAAAAGCCGTCAAGGCTCGGCGGTTCCGCGGTTCATCCATAGCTTTAAGCGAGATTCAAAAATCCTCTTGATTTGCGATCGACTTTTGAGAAATCAAAACCCACGGCATCGGCGATATTTTCCGATCCAAAAACTACGCAATGATGAACGGTTCCGGCGAACGCGCCCAACTCCTGCGTGTCGAAAATATCCATATTTTCCAGCGTAACCCTGCGCTTGGTGATCTTGTCGTAAAGCATTATCAGAAGATAGATCGGGTAGATCGAAAACACGACAAAGCCGGGCATGTTGGCCATAAACTGCATAAACTTGCTGGGCCGCTGGGTAAGATACCAGGCGATGAGCAATTGCTTGCCGTACTCTTGGGCGCAAACATTGACGACATAGCCGTCAAAATACTTGCTCTTAATGATCAAGAACAGCTTGCCATCACCTTTTAATCTTCTTAACAACGACGGGAAAACCACTTCTTGAGCGACCGAAAGCGTGGGCGGTTCCAGCTCGTCCAGCCGGGCTTCGATCATCTTGTAAAAGTCCTGCTGGCGGCCTTGCGCGCCCTCGATTAAAACGCTCCATTGCTCAACAATTTCGGTTTCTTTCAATTTTGCCATTTTTTTAAAATTACAATACAACAAAAAACGCCTTCGGCCTTTATTCGAGCAAGTAGCGCAAGCTTTCGCTTTTTGCCGATCTCCAAATTGGCGTCAAAATGTTTTCGGGATTTTCCAAACCATACGCTTTTTCGCAAGCGAACCAGAATATATCGCTGCCGGTTTGGCTGCCATCCGCCTTTCTGGCGATCTGGCGCAGGTTTTCTTTCCGCTCCTCAGTCAAAGCCACGGTCAGCACCCGGAAATTGGAAATATCCAATTTCTTCTTCTGCCCGCCTTCGGCCCGCCAATTCCAATATGCCCGCAATTTGTTGAGCATCCGCTCAAGCGTCATCGTTGAGCGGTCGGCTTCAAGAAAAAAATGCAACAAATCGCCCTTATCCTCAATTGTGAAAAATGCGTCCGGCGCGATGGGCAAACGCTCCCCCTCGAAATACACGCCGTCAATCACGCCCGGCTCCTGCCAAGCATAAAGCTTTGACTGGCTATTATTTTTTAAAGCCAGTTCGATAATCGTTTTAAAATCGGAAATCATCAAAGAATGCGACATAAAAGAAACGCCCGCGTCTTTGGGCTGTTTTGCGGGCGCGGGCTGGTTTTTGCCTTCGGCAACCAGCGCGGCCCCTTTCTTGGCCAAACTGTAAATCAAATGGGCCGCCGGATGGAATGATCCGAACTGGCTGGCCGGACGCTCCACATAACCGCCGTGGTATAGAAGCTGGAGGCGCGAGCGGACGCTTCTGTCTTTAAATTCCGGGTGAAGCGCGATAATGTGCTTGCTGTCCAAAAAGCGGTTTCCGGCCAAATCGTTTAAAATCGCCAGATCAATTACTCCGATCCGAAATGGTTTCGGCGTTTGGCTTCTTTCGAATTTTCTAAACTTATGCTTTGGCATTTTTGAGGATTTCGCTTTTCGTAAAAGGCGCGTTTTCATTTATTCTACAAAAATTTTTGCCTTAATGATATATCCATTTATACCTTCCCGATTGCAGATGGACGATCAAAGATTTCACTTTCAAAAGTTTAAAGCGGGAATATGTCTTTTCCCAGTTAAAAGTTCGCCCCTTTAGAACAAAAACCGCCAGAGACGGTTTGAGTGCGTTTAATTTTTCAATTGAATTCAGCCGGATTGAGCAATGATCAATTTCAATCCCGACCGTATAGCCGCCCTTTTGGGCGAACACATCAATCCGGCCTTTTCTATCCCGCCAAACTTCTTTTTCGGTGCGAGAATAATAGCCGAGGTCATAGAAATACCGCTTGATCCAAGCCTGAATCTTCGAATGATCAGTTGTTTTTATTTCTAATAAATCTTCGGCTAGAAAATCCACTTATTTTAATAATCCGATTATCGGGCAAACCCCACTAATTATTAAATGGCCACCCAACCGCCGCAGAGCGGCGGGGATTAGTACGATTTAATTTCATATTTATAATTTGATAATTCGCGTACTTTTCCTTCAATTTTCTTGGCGATGTTTCGGCAAAGATTGCGGTATTCTCCCGAATTTTTATCCAAACTTCTGGCCATTTCCCTCTCTTTGGCAAAATTAAGCGGTTCGCCAATCACGATCTCGGCTGTTTTTTTAAATTTCAAACCGCCATGAGGAGGCATCAATTCTCTCGTTCCCCTCAACGCTACCGGCAGCACCGGAACACCACTATCCAAATGCAACTTACCCACGCCGAACTTAAATTCGCGCATAACGCCGTCATAAGCCCGACCGCCTTCAGGATAAACTACCAAACAAAATCCGTTTTTCAGCATTTTAATCGCGGTTTCAATCGCCTGTTTTTTTGATTCATTGCTTTTGCGATTGACTGGAATCACACCGCCCCATAAATAAACCAAGTCGCGCAGAATCTTTTTAAAACCGGCATATTGATCAATCTGGGAAAGAAACGTAAACTTGCGCGGAGTGATAATATAGCCGCTCATAAACGAATCTGCATGGCTAAGATGATTTGACACCAGAATAAAATTCCCCTTTTGGGGAATGTTTTCCAACCCTTTGATATCTTTTATGAGAAAAGTCCTTATCGGCGCGGCCAAAATCATTCGCGAAACAGCTGAAATTAATGTATTCATTGTCTTTTCAAAAAATTTAGGCCCACAAAAGCTTTTACTATTTCATCAATTTTGCGCTCGAACCAAGCAATCGTTTAGCGTCATTGATCATCTCTTCAATAATTTCCCGGCAAGTTTCAATTTCTCGGATTCCTCCCGCGCAAGTCCCACATAACAGTGCTGACAAATCGGCGTTGACGCCGCCTTTATTGCCGACAAATCTTTCGGATTTGATCTCCTCTGGAAACGGATTATTTTCTTCAAGCTGGCGTATAGATTCCACAAATTTATTTTTGATCATCCGTACCGGATGGCCGGTAAAACGCGCCACAACAACAATGTTTTCATCGGTTGCATTGATCACCGCTTTTTTGTAACTCTCGCTTATCTGGCATTCAATCGCCGCCAGAAAACGCGTACCCACCTGCGCTCCGTCTGCGCCCAAAACTAAAGCTGCGGCAAAAGTCTGGCCATCGCAAATACCTCCTGCGGCTATTATCGGAATGCTCTTTACTGCTTGCTTGGCCTGCGGCACTAAACACATGGTTGTGCTCTCGCCGATATGGCCTCCCGATTCAAGACCTTCGACCACCACCGCATCCACGCCGGACTGTTCCATTTTCGCAGCCAGACGCACACAAGGCACTACTGGAATTATTTTTACCCCGGACTGTCTTAAACGAGGTATTATCGGTAACGGATCGCCGCCGCCAGTAAAAACGACCGGCACTTTTTGGCTAATAATCACCTTAACCAAATCCGCAGCCTTGGGATTTTGTATTAAAAGATTCACGCCAAATGGTTTGTTCGTCAGCAATTTGGTTTTTTTGATTTCAACCTCAAGCCAAGATGCTTGAGCAAAACCCGATCCGATCACTCCCAACCCGCCCGCATTGGAAACCGCGGAAACCAAAGTTGATTCCGACACTCCAGCCATTCCGCCTTGAATGATGGGATATTTTATGCCTAAAAGTTTTGCCAATCTGTTATTCTTGAACATATACGGGTAGATATTAATCAAATCCGCAAAAATAAATTTTACAATTTTTTTTGTTCTTCTTCCCAGACTTTATCGAAAATCCGGTGGACTTCGGAAGAGTATTTGTCCAAATCGCTCTTGAGTTCATTAACCAAAGTCGGAGCACCGGAATGTGTTGGATAAATTTTGCAAGTCTCGTAAAGCTCCCGGCTTACCTTGGGATTGTCGATCAGCATGCAGGGGGTCAAAAGATTCGAACTGTAAGGTTGGCGTTTTCTTATTTCTTTGAAAAACGGACAATCCATTGCTTCCCTCAATGAAACGTTCTTGATGTTCGCTTGTGCAAAATGAGTAAAAATGCAAGGCTCAACATCGCCAAAATTATTAATGTGGCTGTAATATTTGGCAGCGATGCAACCACCAACAAAAGGAGCATCATTCCAAAAATCAACGATGAATAAAGGCTTAGTCGCCCTGATATAGTTTCGGCGAAGCCTTTGGCTATTTCTTTGTTCTGGCGTTGGCATCAAGTCCGTATTTTTATCGCCGCAAACTGGCATGTATAAAAAGTACCAACCGACCAACGCACCTTTTCCGATCATTAAATCAACAAACTCGTCAGAAACGACGGCTTCCGCATTTTTTCTTGTAACGCAGGCGGAATAACCGAAAGGAACTTTGTTTTCTTTTAGAATATCCATCGCCCGCAACACTTTTTGGTATGTTCCCTGCCCCCTCCTGAAATCGGTATCCTTTTCAAATCCCTCAATGCTGAATTGCACCATGACATTACCGACTTCAGCTAATTTCTTTGCAATTTCCTCATTTATCAAGGTACCGTTACTAAAAACTTGGAAATATGCATCCGAATGTTTTTTATAAATATGAAAAAGATCATCTCTCATAAATGGCTCGCCACCAAGAATAGTGAAAAATGTCACGCCCATTTCTTTGGCTTCACCAATAACCCTGTCTAACAAATCAAAAGGCAAATCGTCTTCTTTTTTATAATTTTCGGCATAGCATCCCTTGCATCTCAAAGTACACCTCATCGATGGAGAGATTAAAAGGTTAAAAAGCGGAGCTGATCCTTGGGCCAATAATTTGTCTCTCTTTTTTGGATTTTCCAAAAGTTCGGCCAAAATAAAATTCTCCAAAAATTTTTCCTGACAGTTTTTTGTGGCATCAGCAAGAATTCTTTTTAGTAAAACTGAACTTGGGCCATTTTTTTCAAAAACTTTTTTGACCGATACCATCATCTCTTTATTGTTTCGGGGCGCGATCTTTTCGAGTAAACCAACAAGCCTAATTATATTTTCATCGGAAGCTTTTGATAAAACCTGAAAAGCTTTTTTGGAGATTTCTTTTTTAAGAGAATATTTAATCTTCATCGGCATAGTTTTTTAATTTTATATTTGGTTATTTCGCGTTTATTGCCAATTTTAGATCACGCATCGTCCAACTCCTTAGCCGAATGTCCAAATTTATAATTAAAGATATTCGAACATATCGGCCCTAAAAAAATAAGATGCGCCTCGGCGGCAATATATTTCATGGAAATATTGAAACGGCCATCCTCGTCCAATCTTCGAACCGATACCGGAATACGAATATCCCGGAGTAAGCCGAAATTAGCACCCTTGCTTAATCGATGGACATACTCAATGTCTTCGCCTAATTTTATTTTTTCATCGAATCCGCCTGACGTTCGATGGACATTTCTTTTGCAAAAGATACAGAATCCCGGCGCATGAGCGAAAAATTTTTTAGTTGCCCGCATGTACAGATTTACCGATCCGTGCAAAAATTTATCGATTCGCCTGTCGCTTAATGGTTTGATTAGACAGGTGGCCACGGAAAGATCGCTATTTTGGATTTCAGCCATTGCTTTTTCCAAAAAATCGGATGGTAAAACCACATCCGCGTCCAAAAATAAAAGCCATTCGCCTTGAGCGGCTTTGGCACCTTTGTTACGGCCTCGCCCTGGCATTCCGCCATCAACCACTTTTGCTCCAAACCTTAAAGCGATTAAACGCGTGGCATCGGTTGAATCATTGTCAGCCACTATCAATTCAAAATTCCTGAAAGTCTGCTTTCGAATGGATGTCAAAAGATAAGGCAGAAATTTTTCTTCATTGAAGGTGGGAATCACGATACTTAACATAAGAATCTTTAATTCCAGTTTTGAAATAAAAGCGCGATGATCTGATTCGAAATTTTTTCCGAATCGATCTTTTCATTGAAAAATGAATATTCCAAAAGCAATCCATCCATCATACCTGTAAGCATGGAAGTTAAAAGACGACTGTCGACTTTTTCGGTCAATTTTTTACTTACCATCATTTCTTCAATTACCGGTCGAATCAAATCAGCGACTTGCTCTCTTAATCGAGCAACTTGTTTAGTAATCTTGGCTTCCCCTGGCGACAATTTTAGCATCAACGATTTGATAAGGTTTTTTTCTTTAGAACCAAAATCTAAATAATTCTTGATCAGTTTGTGTAATTTCTTGTCGGTCGTACCCTCGCTCATCGCTTGGGAAACGGATAAACTTAAATCGTTAAAAACATTGTCAAGGACTTTTTCATAAATCTCGGCCTTGCCGATGAAATGATAATAAAGCGCAGCCTTGGTGATATTAAGTTTTTGGGCAATGTCGCTCATCGAAACGCCTAAGTAGCTGTATTTGGAAAAAAGCCGGCGAGCCGTAATAATGATGTATTTCTTCGTGTCTCCGACGATATTTTCTGATTGTTCCGCAATTGTTTCCATAATCTTGAGTATTGTGTATTTACTTACCGCTCGGTAAGTTAATCTAACCCTATCAAAACCGAAACTATATGTCAAGATTGCGGATTGTAACTATTCATTTTTTCCCAAAATAAGCTCAAATTGAAATTCCAAATTTTTCTAAATTTGTCAATTTTAAAGCTAAATAACGAATTTCATCGGGGAAAATTGAATGCTTACGCAGACTGATTGCGTAACGAACAAAATTTTTGTATTTTAACAAAAAGCCAGCTTTAAAGGGCTGGCAGTTAAAAATATTTTCTTTTCCTTAACTCTCCGATTGCGTATCCCACGATGATTAATATAATCATCATAACAACAAGCAACGGATTAAGTTCCATGTCTTTTCACCTCCTTTGCTTTAAAAGATTCTAAAAGAAATATTAGTTCAAACGGCAACTTTTGTCTACCTATATGTTTTAATCCGAGACAAAAAACCGCGATACAATTTTAAAAATTCGCGAAGCCTGCTGGCTTCGATTTATATATTTTAAATGCCTAAATGCCCCTTTTACCCCCCCACCTGCGGCTAAAATGCGTTGTGGATGCCTCGATTCCGGGCCGGCTGGTGCGCCAGCGGCTAATTGCGAGCGCAGCCCCTCGGAGGTACGCCGAAGAGGGGCAAGTGAAGCATAGTCGGGGGTAACTCAACCCTGCCCATCTGTCCAAAGTTAAGATTTTTTGATAAAATGAGTTCGAGCTGAATCATAAAGACTCACAAGCGAGGAATTAGCCTGCCTGCCGGCAGGCAGGGAAGTTAGCTTGTAGCTTGTAGGAGCTTGCCTCCGCCAGCTGGCGGAGGCAAGAGAGGGAAAATATATTTTCCCTCTCCTTTCGCGAAGCGAAAAAATCTACAAGCTACCAGCTAATTCCTACAAGCTCGTCAATGGTGGCCATAGTGTAGCGGTCAGCACCAGAACCTGTGGAGTTCTTAGCGGGAGTTCGAATCTCCTTGGCCACCCCATCATTCCATAAGCCGTCCCTTCCTCTGGAGGAGGGGACGGCTTTTGGTAGAATAAATAAAATATTATATTGATTATTTTTTGTTCTAGTGAGGCTTAAAATGTTAAATGACAACTTAGACGGTGTTAAATAACGAAGTTTTGAAAAATCATCAAAATACCTTTGAATATGGCATTTTTTTTGTTAAAATGTTAAATAGCAAATATGGAAAATGATAAAAAGCCAAGTGGTCGAGACTTGCCGCTAATCCTTTTTGAACCGAATTGGGATTCTTCTCTTGCTAAAACAATCATTGAATTGGAGCGATTGCGCGTAAAGAAATTAGGCGGACCAGTGCCTCCGTATATTTTTTTTCAGCTCAAAGATATTTTTCAAAAATTGGAGAGCTTGGGATCTGCCCGCATCGAAGGTAACAGGACGACTTTGGCGGAATTTATTGAAAAGATAATTGAACCCCCCGAAAGACAAACTGATGACGATCGGGAGATTTTCAATATTGAAAAAGCGATTGAGTTTATAGAAGAGAATATTTCTTACAATGGAGCCATCCAACGAGCGCATATTTCTGAGGTGCATAAAATATTGGTTGATGGACTCACTCCGCCCCCTAAAGGGGAGGGTTCGAGATGCCCGGGGGAATTTCGCAAAATATTCGTAGCGATAGAAAAGTCTAAGCATATCCCGCCAGATCCTGTTCATATGCAGAGTTATATGGACGAGCTTATTAGTTTTGCTAACAAAAAAGTTGATCCTCAGAATGATCTCCTTGTTACCGCTCTATCGCATCATCGCATGGCGTGGATACATCCTTTTGATAATGGGAACGGCAGAGTCATTCGTATATTCACATACGCGATGCTTATCAAACAGGGGTTTCAAGTGAAGAACGGGCGCCTTCTAAATCCAACAGCGATATTTTGCATGGATCGTAATAAGTACTATCAAATGCTCGAGATGGCTGACTCTGGAGAAAAAGAGAAGGTGCTGGCATGGTGTGGGTATGTGCTGGATGGACTTAAGGCGGAAATGGAGAAAATCGATAAAATGCTCGATAGGGAATACCTGTTGAAAACAATTTTATTGCCAGTGCTTAGTTTTTCTTTAGAAAGACAGAATATTACGCAGAGGGAATATGAGATATTAAAAGGGGTGGTAAATGATCAGGAAATGAGAATAAAATCTTCGGATATAGAAAAAATTATCGGACAAGAATCTCCTGTTCAAAGATCTCGTATCATCAAAAAATTAAAAGATAAGAGAATGCTAGTGTCTCTTACAGAAAAGGGGAGAGTTTATACAATCGGTTTTTCTAATACATATCTTTTAAGAGGGATTATCAACGTCTTAGAGAAAAATGGATTTATTCCTCATACGCTTAATAAGAATTAGTAGCGTTACCAGCAGGAGAATTTATCTCCGGGCCTAAACTAGCAAGCCAATATGGAATTAACATAGTATTTAACAGCTTTATGGACCAAAAATATAAAATTATTTATAGCGCCATTGCGTCGATAATTGTTATTATCATAAGTTTTATTGGATACTATGGCTATTATGATTTTTTGAAAAAAGAGAACGCGGTCCAGCAAAAATTATTTGAGTGTTCAGTCGGCTGTACTAATTCGTTTAATAAATGCGAGGAAAATATTCCTTCTGGCTGGAATCCTGAATTTTTAGAATGCCAAAAGACCTTTAAGAAATGCGGCGGAGAATGCCAAGGGGAATACGAAAAGGGGAGCCCTAAATTTTGACATTAGACATCGCGTTGTTCGAACAAAGAGTCGCCAAAAGGGTGTTTGCCCTCTTGCAGGCAGAACTTTTTAGTAGAATAGAACTAATAATTTTAACGACTTCCAAGGATGCCTTTTATCGCCCAAGGGAAAACCAATGTTAAATAAAGAAAATTAGTTTTTAAATTTGTTAGATTCCAAGTTGGCGAATTACGTATGGAGGAATATCCAGGAAATAACATAAACTATTCTAGTGCCCAAGCGGAAAATGAAGCGGCGATCAGGGAATTGCTTAAAGTTTTTGATGGCGACTCTTCAAGTTTTGAAGGGGCCAGATTTGTTGTAGCCAGGGACGGCGATAAGATTGTTGGATGCGCCCGCGTTAAAGTTGTCGGCGAGGGGTGTATGGAATTTTCGAGCCTGGGAGTTTTGCCCGAGTATAGAGAGAAGGGGATAGGCAGCCAGCTTGTCAAAAGAGTTCTCGCCTGCGAGAAACACCGTCCGCTTTTTTTGTTGACTTCCTCGGACAAGGAATCTTTCTATAGCAAGTTCGGAGCCGTTATTGCGGATCCGGAGAAATTGCCTCCTTTATTCAAAAGGGAATACCAGCGCATCATCGAACTGCCTTTCGCCAAAAAAATTGAAGTGATAGTCATGGCATTTAACTGATCGCAGCCAAGATCGCCCAAGAAGGCAGTTTTTCACCAACTTGGCGATTCGGCTCTCGAACCTTAACAAGCGAGAGTTGTTTCTATAAAGCGAGAACCTAAATCGTTTATAGCCTGATTCTCCGCAACCGCCGTCCGTCCGCCTTAAAAAGTGTCTATTGTTGTTGACAAGTTTTATGATATATCATATTATGAACTTGTAAACAAAGATGGATACAAAAATGAGCAAAATAGATATCAAAAAAATAATATTGGATTTTACCGAAAGAAGGGAAGGAGTTAAAGTTTCCGAAGTAATAAAGGAGACAGGTTTTTCTCGCGCTTATATCAACAGGTTTTTGAACGAGTTGAGAGAAGAGGGGAAGATAGTTCTCATCGGAAGGACGAATAAGGCGCATTATGTGAAAGCCGACAAGGATTTTATCCTGTCGGCCAAGAAAGGGGTATTGTCTTTCCGCAAAAAAATAAAGAACAGGAATATTTCAGAGGATGCCGTCCTGAAACAGATCGTTCAGGAAACGGGTATTTTCATCGGGCTTCAAAAGAATATAGAAGATATTTTGAATTATGCGTTTACCGAGATGCTTAACAATGCGATAGACCACTCCCGATCGGAGGAGATAGAGGTCAGGTTTCAGGAGATGGATGGATCGATCAAATTCGAAGTGACCGATCTCGGCATTGGGATATTCAATAATATAATGCAGAAGCGCGGGCTGGCGAATGAGTTGGAAGCGGCGCAAGATCTGTTGAAAGGAAAACAAACAACAGCTCCGCAACAACATACCGGCGAAGGGGTTTTTTTTACGTCGAAACTGGCGGACACGTTTGCGATCATCAGCTCCAATAAAAAATTAACTTATAACAACATAGTCGATGATATTTTCCTTCAAGATATCAAATTCAGGAAAGGAACCAAAGTAACCTTTGTTATCTCCGAAGATTCGAAACGCGATTTGGAGTCTGTGTTCAAAGAATATTCCGGCGATGCTTCCGAGACCCTTGATTTTGATGTCACTAAAGTAGCCGTGAGATTGTATAAAATGGGCAATATTTATATCTCCCGTTCTCAGGCGAGGAGAATATTGTCCGGGCTGGACAAATTCAAGACGATCGTCCTCGATTTCCGGCATATCAATACCGTAGGGCAATCTTTTGCCGATCAGATCTTCAGGGTTTGGCACAACGAGCATCCCGGAATTGTCATCGAAACGGCCAACAGCAATGAGAATATAGATATGATGATCGAAAGAGCGCGAAACGTTGACCCGGGGCAAAAGTGATCTCCGTGTCATCCGGTATTTTTCGCAGTATCTGCCTCCCGCCGGCTTGCGGAAAAAAGAGGCGGGATATGCCATAATTTTATCAATGGAAAATAAAAAGATCGAACAAAGAACGAGAGGGGAGGAGATAGAGAAAAAATTGGCCGATGAAAATCCGGCGGCTTTTATGGCCTTGAAGAGATACGAATCCGAGTCGAAGTCCATCCGCTCGGAAGAAAAGATCGGCATAGCTCTTATAATCTGGTTCGTTCTTGTCGAGGGCGGCCATGCGCTGACGGATGCAGTAGTCGGGAAACTGCATTACGATCCGTATAATCAGGCTTTACAAACCAGCCTGATAATAACTCCTTGGTGGGTTACTTCCCTGGGAGGCATTTGCTTCTTTTTTTACGGATACAAAAGCATGAAAAAAAGCCGCAATAGCGGATCAGGGTCTTATGATTTTTTCGGCTTGGCTTGCATAGTTTTAGGTTTGGTTTTATTGATAGCGGCCGCGTTCAGCGCTTCAGGCATGAGGGAAATGTATTACGATTTCAGCGGAAGCAGGCTGCTTTAAAAAATGTAAATTTATCTTCGATCAACGCCGAATAAAAAACCGCTGCAGGCACAGCAGTTTTTTTAATGATCTGTTTTTATCTTCCTTCGTCGAGAATTGTTTGCATTTCCAGTATCGCCCCTTCTCTCAACACTTTCAGTCCGATGCTTTCTCCGATCTTGTGTTTTTGGAGTATGTTGGCCAGGGAATTTTTATCCGAGACCTGCTCGCCGTCGCATTCCAAAATGATATCGTATTCTTTTAACCCGCATCTTTCGGCAGCGGAATCTTTGATGATCGGTCCAATGCCCAATGTTTCGCGGGCGATCAGCGCGCCGTAATCGACAGGCAGTTTGTTCCTTTGGGCGATCTCTTTATTGAGCAATATGTATTTCACTCCCAGATAGGGCCGTTTTATTTTCCCGAATTTTTTGACCTCGGCCAGATCTTTTTTGGCGTAGTTGACAGGTATGGCAAATCCCAGGTTTTGCGCTCCGGCCACTACGGCTGTGTTGATGCCGATGACCCGTCCTTTCATATCAATAAGCGGGCCGCCCGAGTTGCCGGGATTGATGGCCGCGTCTGTCTGGATCAACCCTCGGAGGTTTTCGATCTGCGGGCTGGACCCTCCTCCAAAAGCGGTTAAGTAGCGGCTTAATCCGGAGATGATGCCCATTGATATAGTGTCGTGGAATTCTCCAAGAGCATTGCCGACGGCCAAAACGGTTTCGCCGACCTCGACCTTGTCCGAATTGCCAAGATCAAGATAGGGGAGTTTGCCGTAGTCTATTTTCAGCACGGCAATATCGTTTATCGGATCTCTGCCCATAACTTCGGCGGGACAGGTTTTGTCGGGGTCTATCAATATGGTGTAATCAGCGTCTTTATCGGAGACTACATGGTTGCTTGTGAGAACATAGCCGTCGGAGGAAACTATAAAACCGGACCCGCCGCCGATCTTGGTTCTTTCTTTACACCCTTCCTCTTCCAGTTTGGGCATCATTATATTTTCTCCGCCGTAGGGGAGGTAGTAGAAACCTTCTATTTTAGGAAGGTCTTTGGAAACGACGATGGTGATGACCGCGGGACAGACTTGTTTAGCCAGTTTGCTTACCAGTGATTTTGACATAAGGAGTGTTTTTCAGTTCGAAAAAGGTAATGATTATTTAATATTTTGTTACATTCTAACATCTAATTCTATTGCCAACAAGCAAAAAAATTGATAAAATATCGTTTGCTAGGGAAGGCTTCTGCCCTTATAGCTCAACTGGATAGAGCAGTGGCGTCCTAAGCCATTGATCCTGGTTCGACTCCGGGTAAGGGCACAGTAGTAAGAATTATTCGTTTTGATACAAAGATGAAAGAAGATCGCTATCTTTTATCGGTAATAATTTCACGGATATTTTGTTTCCCCAAATTGGCTTATTAGGCCAATTTTTTTTGGCATAATTTCGAGAATATTTAATAAAAAATAAAAAAGATATTTTGACCTATGGAAATTCAAAAAGACCAATATGATTTTGCCATCATCGGAGCGGGTCCGGCCGGATTGTTTGCCGCCTATGAATTGTCCCGGCAGTCGAAACGATTGAAGATCATTATGATCGACAAAGGGGCCGACGCGATGAAACGCAAATGTCCGGTGAGCGGCAACGGTTCCAAATGTTTGAATTGCTCCCCGTGCAATATTATGTGCGGAGTGGGCGGATCCGGTATTTTTTCCGACGGGATATTGAACCTCCGCCATGATGTGGTCGGCGGAAATCTTTCCGATTTTACCAATGACGATGAAGAATCGCGTAAGATAGTCGAATATATCGATCAAATATTTTTGCAATTCGGCGCTCCGGAGCGGGTGCACGGTATGGACGATAAAAAGATAGAACAGCTGTCTTTGCGGTCGATGTCAGCCGGCATTAAATTCGTGCGCATCCGCCAGCGCCATTTGGGCAGCGAGAACACGCCAAAACTTATACAAAGATTTGCCGATCATCTCCGAGAGAAGGGAGTGGAGATGATCACCGACGAAACGGTCAAAGATCTGCTGGTCAAAGAAGGGGAGTGTAAAGGGATAGCTTTGGAGAATGGCGAAATAATACGCGCGAAGAAAACTATTTTCGCCCCTGGACGCATAGGCGCCACCTGGATAGGCGAAATGGTGAAAAAGCATAATATCGCCGCGGTCCATGCCCCGATCGATATCGGCGTGCGCGTGGAAGTCCCGGCGATCGTGATGCAGTCGGTGATAGACGTCAATCGCGATCCCAAATTCCATATCTGGACTTCCAAGTACGAAGATTTCGTCCGTACTTTTTGCACCAACCATGAAGGGTTCGTGGTCAAAGAAAATTACGGCAACGTCATAGGGGTCAACGGCCATTCGTTCACCGATAAAAAATCCGAGAACACCAATTTTGCGTTCGTGGTAAAAACAAGGCTTACCGAGCCGCTGGAGAACAGCACTCTTTACGCCGAGTCCATCGCGCGATTGGCAACCATCCTTGGCCAGGGCAAACCCTTGATCCAGCGGCTGGGGGATCTTCGCCGCGGACGGAGATCAAATGACTGGCGTTTGAAAAAGAGCACTTTTCATCCAACGCTCACCGACGTGACGCCCGGCAATATCGGCATGGCTCTTCCGCACCGCATAGTCACGGATATCATGGAAGGGTTGGACAAACTTAACGAAGTGATCCCCGGAGTGGCCACCGATTCCACGTTTTTGTACGCGCCGGAGATAAAATATTACGCGATGAAGATCGGCGTGAATGGCAATATGGAAACGAATATCAAAGATCTTTTTGCGGCAGGCGACGGCGCCGGGCTAAGCCGCGATATCGTTAAGGCCGCCGCCACTGGACTGCTCGCCGCCAGGGGAGCGATGAAGGCTTTTTGAGAAAATATTTATTTGCGCCGAAAACGTTTTTTTGCCGATGATCAAAAATCACTTTCGGTATCTAAATACCTTTTTGTCCGGACCTGTCCAAAATTTAGGAATTGTGGTAAGCTGGATTTCAGCTGGGAAAAAAAGCTCCAGCCAGACTATTGCACATTGAAAAGTTCTATAGTACGATAATTTTAATGGGCGGCGAGAGAATAAGAGAAAAAGCGGTTAGTCTTAGGAGGGAAGGCAAAACCTATTCTGAAATTTTAGAATTTTTAAATTTAAAAATTTCTAAAAGCACTCTTTCCGGATGGTGCCGAGGCATACCTCTTTCCGCGGACCATCAAAAAAGGATAAAAGATATCAGTGATTCTAATTTGATCAAAGCCAGAAGATTAGCCGTTGAAGCAAAAAAAAATGAAAGGGAAAAAGGGCTGAAAACAATAGCAGAGAAAAATTTTCATTTATCCGGCAAGATCAAAGAGATCGACACGGCCAAGATCGCGCTTGCCGTGCTTTATTTGGGAGAAGGAGCAAAAAATAGAAAAAGGGGATCAGTGATATTCGGCAATTCTGATCCTTTGGCCGTGAGCCTGTTTCTTTATTTGTTGAGAGCTGTTTATAAAATTGATGAAAATAAACTTCGATGCACGCTTCAATGCAGGGCAGATCAGGGCATCGAAAATTTGGAGAGATATTGGTCGGAGATCACGAACATTCCTCTCGAACGGTTCTATAAAGCCAGAGTCGACCCTCGCACTATTGGCAAGCCGTCGAAAAAGTTAGATTATAAAGGAGTGTGCCGTATTGATTTTTTTTCCGCGAAAATTTTAGAGGAATTGTTGGAAATACCAAAAATAATATATAAGGGCCTGTAGTATAGCGGTAATACGCGTCCATGGCATGGATGTATCCGGGGTTCGAGTCCCCGCAGGTCCACATATCAGCTCTTCGGCAACGAAGAGTTTTTTGTTGGAGCGGTTTGGGGCGTTCTATATCCATCAGCATTAGTAGTGTTTTTCAAATTTTTTTAAAGAGAGTAGAATATCAAGTATTAATAAAAAGACAGAGATATGCCGACACTTAAGATGTTATCAGCTATATGGATATGCCGGGCCGAGATATATCCTTTTGAGTTTTCGATTGGTCAGAAAAAATCATTAAAAATACTTTTTCATAGTTTGTTTATTTATCGGAAATGGCCGCGCAGGCCATTTTTTTGTGTTAATAATTTAATTTTTGTCGAATCAATATGATCAACCTATTTCCAAAAGACGAAATATTTTACAACCTTTTCGAACAGCAGGCGGCAAAGTTAAAAGAAGCCGCAAAAATATTGGACCAGATATTGGCTAATCCGGAAAATATAAAAGAGTATGCCGCGCAAATGAAAAAGATCGAGGTTGAGATGGACAGCATCGGATATTCCGTGCTGGACAATCTTCGCAAAAGCCTTATCACTCCTTTGGAAGGGGAGGACATAGAATTGTTAAGGCAAGACTTGGACAGCATAATGGACTGCATCGAAAAAGCGACCAACAGGATATTGATATACCAAATAGCCATCCCTTATCCGCAAGCTATCCGGGAATATATCGGCATTATTAAAAAAGCCATAGAAGAGATCGGTTTCGCGGTCAAAGAGATCAGGAACGTGCATAAATTTCACGATCTCTTATACGGGCGCTGCCAGAAAATAAACAGGCTGGAAAACGAAGGGGATGAAGTCAACCGCAGGGCTTTGAAGAATTTAATGGGCATAGACAACCCGACCCCGCAAAAAATATTGGAGGTGGTTAAATTCAAAGAGATATACGAAACGCTGGAAAGCGCCATCGATTTTTGCGAAGACGTCGGCAATATTTTCGAGATAATCCTTATAAAGAACCGGTAATCCGGAAATTTATGGATTTTCTTATTCCCATTATTATTGTCGTTTTGCTGGCGTGGACCTACGATTTTTGGAACGGGGCGAACGACTGCGCCAATTCCATAGCCACCGTTGTTTCGACCAGAGCGATGTCTTTTCGGAAAGCGATCTTTATGACCGGATTTTTTAATTTTTTCGGGGCGTTCGTTTCCACGGAAGTGGCTAAGACCATCGGCAAGGGCATCGTCGACCCGTCGGCGATAACTATGGCTATTATCATCTCCGGACTTGCGGGGGCAATCGTCTGGACAATCGTTTCCACCCGGTTTGGGCTTCCCATATCAGTGACCCACGCGCTGATCGGGGGGCTGGCCGGAGCCGGCGCGGCGGGAGGAGGGCTTGGAGTGCTAAACGCGGAAGGGCTTATAAAGGTGGCTAAAGGAATATTTGGCTCTCCTTTGATAAGCTTTATCGCGGCCGGAGCGTTTTTTGTCGCCCTTGTTTGGACCGTTAAAATATTCCTTTCAAAAGTACAAGCTCCGAAGATCAGCAATTTTTTTAAGATGGGACAGGTCCTGACATCTCTGGCTGTTTCGTTCGTCCATGGCATGAACGATACCCAAAACGCTATGGGAGTTATCACCATAGCCCTGATATCGGCAGGATATCTTGGAGATTTTAAAGTCCCTCTTTGGGTGATAATAGGATCGGGGACATCAATGGCTCTCGGGACTATCTGGGGAGGCCATCGCGTTATTAAAACCGTAGGCCAAAAAATTTACGATCTTAAGCCTATCCATGGTTTTGCCACGGAATTTTCTTCGGCCATACTGATTTATCTGCAAAGCTTGGGAGGAATTCCTTTAAGCACTACGCAGGTGGTGACCGCTGGCGTTATGGGAGTAGGGGCGGTGGAGCGAAAAGCCCAAGTGCGATGGCGCAAAGTAAGAGAGATATTCCTTACTTGGGTCTTGACCATTCCAGGATCGGCAGCCATCGGCGCGATTTTGTTTCTTGCCCTGCGCAATTTTATAGAATAGCGAGGGACTGATCCGTCCAGTCCTCGCAGAGCCGGAGGAAATAAGATAAAATAAAAAATATCCGTCAAATAATTATTAAGCATAAATTCGGTTATGAAGTTATCCAAAAAGAAGATCATAATTTCCATAATCTTTTTTATAATAATCGTCCTGGCCCTTCTTTTCTTTTTCCCTAGCCAAATACTAGGAGTCTTTTTTAGAGACATAAAGCCGATAGACGATAGCGACCTGACCTTTGAAAAGATGGTGGTCCCACAGGAGCAGAACGCTTATTACGATTTTATATCTTTGGAGAAAGGCGATGAAGTTAAATATCCGGAGGGAGGCCTCGGCAGAGAACAATGCTTCACAGATGAAAAATGTTTAAAGGAGACGGGTCAGGCCAATAAGGAAAATTTTGCGGTTATCGACAGGGTGTTGTCCAAACAGTATTTCGTAAATCCGGATTATGCCGATCCGGAAAAATCTTCCATTTTTAATGTTGTATATAACGACCAGGCGATTTTGTATCTTTCCTCTTTACAGCCTTACTATCTGCTACAAAAAGGGGAGAACGAAAAAGCCATTGAGGCCGCTTTTAAGATTTTTGAGATCGCCCAGAAGATAAAATCCGGGAGGCCGGGCAGAGTAGATGTCCTTGTGGCGATTGCGCTTGAGGGGATCGGGACAAAAGCTGTTCGGGACATAATTAAAGGTTCTGATTTTTCTTCGGCCGATCTTCTGAGGTATTCTCAAAAGGTGGGAGAGCTTGAAAACAACGATGGCGAGGTGTTGGTTCTAACTTTTGGAAAAGCCAGTTATTTTGAAATGAGAAATTTGGTAGACGATTTATCTTCAGGCAAGATTACGACAAGCGGACTTTTATCTATCTACTCCATCAATATGGCCGATGGGCCGAAAGTAGACCCCATAACAGAAAGAATATTCACGAATAAATTTTATCTTCAGCCCAATAAAACCAAAAAGCTTTTTGCTGAAGAGGAGCGTAAAGTTGTTGAAGCAATTAAGGCCGCTTGCGATTCCAGCCTTTTGTCCGACTATATGGTGGGGAAAACCGCAAGCGCTTGGAACCTCCAGCCTATTTCGCGTTTTTATCCCAATTACGGGGGGTTGGTTCTTTACGGCATGACAGTTGCCAATATGAGCGGCGCGCGCCTAGCTTCGTGTAGTTCCCAATCTCAACTAGTCATGACAAGATCGTTGTTGGCGCTGAAAGCGTACCAACAGGATAAGGGCCGTTTGGCAGATTCTTTGGATGTTCTTGTTCCGGATTATTTGCCGGAAGTTCCAAAAGATCCTTTTAGTGGAGAGGCGTTAAAATATTCTCTCGAAAAGAAAATTATTTATTCCATCGGACAGAAAGGGGCGGAACAGAATTTAGTTGATGACGGAGGAGACGAAGAAAAAGATATAGTTATGAACATCGATTTCTAATGGCCAAAAAAGTTTTGGTGTTCGGAACTTTTGATGGCGTCCATCCCGGGCATATAAATTTTTTGGAACAGGCCAAGGAGAGAGGGGACCATCTCTCCGCAATAGTTGCCAGGGATTCGACGGTTAAGAAAGTAAAGAACCATTCGCCGTTTAAAAATGAGAACGAGAGATTGGCAGAGATAGCGGAGACCGGCTTGGTTGATGAGGTTCTCCTTGGCAATGAAGGGAGCGATCCTTATCTCGTGATCAAGCAAGTTTGTCCTGACGTTATCTGTTTGGGTTACGATCAAAGAACTTACACCGACGGTTTACAAGATGAGATCAAAAAGCTCGGTCTGAAAACGGAAATTTATCGGATGGAGCCGTTCGAACCGGAGAAGTATCATTCAGGAATTATCAACCGGACGTGCAGAGAAGTTTAATTTTTCGTTTTTATTTTGACATCTGACAATTCCCAAAAAACTTTGATCGTTGGGGCCGGAGTGATCGGGTTGTATTTGGCTTGGCAACTGGGCCTTAAAGGCCATAAGGTTTTTGTTTACGAAAAAAGATCCAAAGAGGGGAGCCGGCTTAAGGCCTGCTCGACTTTGGTTTCGGAAAGGATCAAGGATTCCATCCCTTTGCCCGATGGCTGTATCGAAAATGTGATATCCGGCTGCCGCATCCATTTCAGAGGAAAAACCATCCAGCTTAATTTTAAACCTCACCATTTGGTTCTTTCCAAGCCGATGCTTTTGGACAAGCTTTTGGAATTGGCTTTGGGATTGGGCGCGGAAGTATTTTTTGAAAAAGACGCCAAAGAACTGCCGCAAGGTTTTGATAAAATTATCGGTTGCGACGGAGCTCTTTCCAATGTCCGCAAAAACTTGGGACTGCCCAACCCCGCTTTCAGGCTGGGCGTACAATTTTTTCAGGAAGCGCAAGACAGTTCTTCTTTCGTCGAAACCTGGCCGACCAGAAATGGTTTTTGCTGGCGCATACCAAAAGGAGGAGAAACGGAGTGGGGGATACTTGAGTCTCCCGAAACCGCTCTGTCCCAGCTCAAACAATTTTTGAAAGACAGGGATATCCCGTTCGGGGGAGACAGCAAATTTCCGGCGGCCCTGGTGCCCAGCGGATTGGTCCTTCCCAAAAAAGACGGAGAGGCTACTCTTTGCGGAGACGCCGCCGGCTTGGCCAAACCTTGGTCTGGCGGAGGATTGATCTGGGGGTTGAAAGCGGCGAACATCCTCTTAAAAGATTTTCCCGATTTCGGGTCTTATCGCGACGAGACGGAGTCCTTCTTCTACCCGAAGATATTGAAAGGAAGAGTTTCAAATTTTCTGGTTCATACCGTTGGCAGGGCCGTACCTTTCATTCTGCCCGGAGAGATCGACTACGATAACGATTTTCCCGTTTTATAGCATTTAGCCGGAAATATCTGTTCCAAGCTTTTTTAGTTGATTTTAAGCCGATAAAATGGTACTTTAAATCATATTTAAAAATCAAAGGCTAGTTTTTTGTTGTAACTTGGCGGGATGCCAGAGCGGTTGAATGGGCCGCCCTCGAAATGCGGTATACCCTAAAGGTATCAGAGGTTCAAATCCTCTTCCCGCCGCTTTTACCGCGCCGGAGCTCCCGCGGCCTGCCTGTCGGCAGACAGGGAGCGAAGGCGGGTCTTGCCACGGACTGGCTTTCAAATAATCAATAGGGAGCGGCACGTCCGGGAATTTCCCTAAAAATTTTAGTTTAGCCGAATGTTCAATTTTCCAAAAAAGCAAAACAAGGAAGAATTGCCGCCTGAGAATTTAGAGCAAGCTCTGGTGATTTTTAAAAATCTTGAGGACAAGATAGGGGAGTTATCGGCCAGATTGGATAAGCTTGAAAAGGCGGAACAGTGTTTTTTTCAAAAGCTTGGGCTCGTCAGATTCAACCCTTTCAAAGAAATGGGGGGAGACCAAAGTTTTTCCCTTGCTCTGCTGGACAAGAATAACAACGGATTTATCATCACTTCATTAAGCAGCAGGCAAGGCAACCGTATCTTTGCCAAGCCTCTGGCGAAAGGCGCTTCCACTTACCAGCTTTCCGAAGAGGAGAAGCAAGCGGTAGAACAAGCCAAAAATTTTACAGAATCTTAATTCTAATCAGCGAATATATTTTAAATGCCCAGAAAATCAACCAAAAAAGTTAAAAATGACAATTTGATATCTCGTCCTCCGGTAGTGGTGGTGATGGGGCATATCGATCACGGAAAAACTTCCTTGCTAATGGCTGTCAAGGATTTTGGCACGTTAGCCAGAGAATCAGGCGGCATCACGCAGCACGTGGGCGCTTACCAGATAACGGTTCCTTCCGCATCCAAGAAGAAAACGGAGGAAAATCGGAAGATCACATTTATAGACACTCCCGGACACGAATCTTTTTCGGCGATCAGATCGCGCGGCGCGAAAGCGGCCGATTTTGCCATTTTGGTCATAGACAGCGCCGAAGGCATCAAGCCCCAAACCAAAGAGGCTATCAAACATGCCAAAGAAGCCGGATTGCCGATCATAGTCGCTTTGAACAAAATAGATAAACCCGACGCTAATCCGGATAAAGTAAAAAGCCAATTGGCGAAAGAAGATGTGCTGACCGAATCCATGGGCGGAGATGTTCCGGCCGTCGAAATGTCTGCCAAGACCGGAAAGGGGGTGGCTGATTTGCTGGAGCTGATCTTATTGATGGCCGAAATGGCCGAGATGAAAGCGGATATCACCAAACCGGCGAAAGCCGTTGTCATCGAGTCTTACCAGGATTCCAAACGCGGTCCTACCGCTACCTTGTTGATACAGGAAGGGAAATTTGCTCCGGGCTTATTCATCGGCGCGGATTCCGCCGCCGGACGCATTAAGATCTTGGAAAATTTCTTGGGCGAGAATGTCAAAGAAGCCTTGCCGGGAGATCCTGTTGTCGTTATCGGATTTGAACAAGTTCCTTGGGTAGGGGAGGAAGTGAAAATCTACAAAGATTTGGACGAGGCCCAAGCAAATGTTAAAAAAGCGGAAAGAGGCGTAGATATCAAGACGGAAGTTACCGGGCTGGGAAAAACAATATTGAACGTGATATTAAAAGTGGACTTTTTAGGTTCTTTGGAAGCCATCAAAGAAATATTAAAAACCTTGCCGCAGGATAAGGTCGCGTTGAGGCTGGTCAAGGCCGAAGTGGGAGATATAAACGAATCGGATATCAGGCTGGCTAAAAATCTTAGCGCCGTTATCATTGCTTTCAGGGTCAAGACAAATAAGATCGCCCAGTTCTTGGCCGAGAAGGAAAAGATAAGGATCCATGAGTTCCAGATCATTTACGAACTTTCCCAGAGGATCAGAGAGTTGATGGAAAAAAGCCTGGCTCCGGAAATGGTCAGGACGGATGTCGGCAAAATGAAAGTATTGGTCATCTTTTTGACCGAAAAGAACCGGCAGATCATCGGAGGAAAGATCATCGAGGGAGAATTCAAAAAAGGTTTCCGTTTGGAGATATGGCGCGGCGAGCCGAAAGAAGAACAAAAGATCGGCCATGGCCGCATGCTAAGCTTGCAGGCGAACAAGAAAACGGTTGAGATAGCCAAGAAAGGCACCGAATGCGCCATACAGTGCGAAAGCGAGACCAGAGCGCAGGAGGGAGATCTGTTGGTTTTATACAAGGAAGAGATGCACAGAGGGTTATAGAGTCATAATCATATAGAAAATATCCAAGATGTGGCGAGTTGAAAAAATTCAAAGCTTGATACAGCAGGAATTGGGCAATATCCTTTTAAAAGAGGTTGATTTCGGACCAGATGTTCTGGCAACCATAACCAGAGTGCACGTTCCTTCCAATCTGGAAGTTGCCAATGTTTATATCTCCGTTCTCCCCGAGGAAAAGACCGAGGAAATTTTGCGATCTCTGGAAAGAGACATCTATGATCTCCAGCAAATATTGAATAAAAAATTGAGAATGAGGCCGGTTCCCAAGATGCAATTTTTCATAGAGAAAAAAGTCGCGGAGGCGGCGAGGATAGAAGAACTGCTGGCAGACATCAAGAAAGGGGAGAAGCCCTGCAAAAAAGACGATAATTGTGATATACAATAGTTATCATCCCGGCCAGGTAGCCAAGCAGTAAGGCAACAGTCTGCAAAACTGTTATACATGGGTGCAATTCCCATCCTGGCCTCCAAGAGTAAAACTTAAAGCGAAAAGCGTAAAATACATATTTTGCACTTTTCGTTTTGCGCTTTACGCTCGCACCCTGCCCGGGTGGTGGAATGGTAGACACACAGCACTTAAAATGCTGCGAGGCAACTCATGTGGGTTCGACTCCCACCTCGGGCACCAATTTACAACTTAGCGAGAAATCGCTTAAATTTTCACGGGCGGCGGCTAACGCCGCCCATTGTGTTCGGGGCAATCCGCTGATTTTTTTGGCGGATAAATACAGGTTCGAGCCGAAGATTTTTTTGGCGAATGATTTTTTGGCGGATAAATCCTCATTTAAGGCAATTTTACCCACATTTTGAGCGTCTTTTAACCATTCTCTCAACGGTTCGAGCCAATTATTCTGGCCTCTTTCAAGATCGCTTATTTTCTCCTCCAAGGTCTTTTTCCGGCTCATCAGCTCCGCTCTCCTCTCCAAGTATTCCGGCCTCTCAATATCCTGATCTATGTAAGTATCAATCGCTCGTTTTAGCTTGATATTTATCTCCGCAAGCTCTGCCCGTGTCTCTTGAATAAGGACAGCCGAAGATTGGGCAAGGTTTAGCTCGTCTTGATCTGCCATTTTGTTTAATTCTTTTGCCCAATCTTCGGGCAAAGAAAATTTTTGCAGTTCATCGGATAGCTGGTGGTTTAGCTCCTCCTCCCTAATGTAAGGCTGGCGACATTTTACAGTCTTGGATTTTTTAGAACAGCGGTAATAGGTATGGCCTTTCTGATATTCACAAGTTACCATCATCCCGCATTCGCCGCATTGAAAAAGTCCGCATAATGCTTTCGGTTCAATCTTTGCCCTTTGCGGCTTGCTCCTTTCTTTTAAAACCGCCTGCACTTTGTCAAAAAGTTTCTTTGTAATAATCGGCTGGTGTTTTCCTTCGTGCAATTCGCCGCCATAGTAAAAATATCCGTAGTAAAAAGGATTGGATAAAAGCCGCGAAATTTGGTCTTTCTTTAAGGAATTACCGCCCTCGCTTTGCCAGCGTCTGCTTGGGGCGGTTTTAATGCCATTCTTGGCAAGGAATAAAGATATATCCTCCAGCCGCGATTCATTTTGAGCGTAAAGCTCAAACGCCTGTTTTATTATTTTTGCCTGTTTCCTGTCCAAGGCGATAGTTTTTGTTCTTTTGTCGTTCATATATCCCAACGGAGCTTGACCGGGATAAATTCCTTGCCGTGCTTTTTCCCTCAATCCTCGGCTGGTATTTTGGCTTAAATCCAAAATATACTGATTGGCCATTCCAAACTCTACGCTCATCATCAAAACATTATCCGTTGGCAAATAACTTTTATCGTGGGTTTGGATGTGTTGAATTATTCCTCTTTGCAGAAACCAGCTGATCTGGCCGCCATCAATCGGATTGCGGGCCAAACGGTCAAGCTTCCAGCAGATTATGCCTTGAGCTTCTCCCTTCTCTATCTGCGAAAGCATAGCGGTAAAAATCGGACGGCC